>NZ_JCACKG010000284.1:0-38217 GCF_059505265.1 Myxacorys chilensis
AGTCACGACACCGCTGAGTCTAGCTTTTCTACACTGACAATGAAACAGCCCTGGGGGTTGAACCTGGATCTCTCCGCTTAAAAGGCGGCTGCATATCCGCTCTGCCAACGACCCGAATGCTCTGACTGGTAAGGGTTGAACCTACGACCTTCGGTTCCCCCAACCGACGCGCTCCTGCTGCGTCACACTCAGAAATTTGGTACACCGAGCAGGACTCAAACCTGCTAATAACACGCTTATCGGGCGTGCGCGTCGGTCACTTCCGCCGTCGGTGCTTGGTACTCCCGGTGGAAATCGTTCGCGAAGCGCTTCCGAAGGAACTCGCACAAAATCTGGTCTCTGAAGCCAGCACGTCTGCCAGTTCCGTCACAAGGGCAAATGTTTTTTGGTTTTGTTTAGGTGAGAGCTTTGCTCTCACCTAAACAAGGAAGTACGGGCAAATGGTCGGGATGGTAGGATTTGAACCTACGACCTTCCGCTTCCAAAGCGGCAACTCTCAACCAAGCTGAGCTACATCCCGGTACTTGGTACTGCTGGTGGGATTTGAACCCACAACCTCCGGTTTCTAAGACCGGCACCTCTTCCAGTTGGGCTACAGCAGCACAAATTTTGGTTGTCCAAAATTCTGAATTAACACGTGGTACTCCTGGTAGGATTTGAACCCGCACATTGACTGTTTTTGAGACAGCCGCCTCTACCCGTTGGGCTACAGGAGTATGAAACAGGAGGATAGAGAGAATGACCCAGTAACCTCTCATACCTCCCGACTGGGAAAGAAGGAATCGAACCTTCAAACACTTGATTCAAAGTCAAGTCGCTTTACCTGTTTGCGTACTTCCCAATAAGTCGCGATCGCACTCGATCGCAATTGGCTGCCGAGGCTGGAGTCGAACCAGCCTCTCCGTGATTCAGAGTCACAGCAACTTTCCATGTCGTCCACTCGGCAATGAATGGCTGCCCCAGTAGGACTTGAACCTACAACCTCGCGGTTAACAGCCGCTTGCTCCGCCATTGAGCTATGGGGCAACGAGTGGGAAGTGACGGAATCGAACCGCCGTCTCGCCGTCTTCAGCGGCACGTGAGCACCAGCTTCACCAACTTCCCATAAGCGGAGGCTAAGAGAATCGAACTCTTGACGGTGTATCTCACCCGCAGGCGTTTTCAAGACGCTTTCCTCGTCCGTGCCGGACAACCTCCATGTTTAGCGAGAACGGAAGGAGTTGAACCTTCACTCTTCGGTTTCGTAGACCGACGTGTTCATCCAGTTACACCACGTTCTCACGCAGCGGAGAGCAGTGGACTCGAACCACAATTGTTCATCCATCTGTTTAGCAAACAGCGCCGATCGCCTGATCGGTTTACTCTCCATACATTTCAAACAAACCGTTGGTAGGTCGGGCAGGAGTCGCACCTGCAACGCAAGAAGCGGCTGTTTTACAGACAGTTGCCCACGCTGATAGGCGAGCCGACCTATGATTTGTCTTTTGATGCTCAACGATGAGCAAGTTTGGCAGTGCAGACAAGGACTTGAACCCGTTAATCACACGCTTGAAAGACGTGTTACTCGTTGTGAAGCTCCCCTCGAAGAGGCTCACTTCGCTTCTGCACAATGAATGCCGTGCAAGTTGAAAAAGCTGTTGATTCACACACAGGATTTGAACCTGTAATAGACTGTTTATGAGACAGTTGCCTTACCATTGGGCGAGTATGTAAGCTTTTTCGATTAGGGCACGACAACGCACAGACGAGGATTTGAACCTCGAACAACGGTTTTGGAGACCGTGATGTTGCCGTTACACCATCTGTGCATGGGTCGCAGCGGCGGGAGTCGAACCCGCAATGACCAAGTTATGAGCTTGGGGCTTTGCCATTAAGCTACGCTGCAATGATTGGACTCCAGGGAGAGAATCGAACTCTCGCTAGTCGGTTTTGCAGACCGACGCCTTTCCACTTGGCGACCTGGAGGGGCAATCTGGAGGTTTGGTGGAAACGTGGGGAATCGAACCCCATTCCTGCAATCGTCCGTTTGTTGGTTTCGGAGCAGGCGACTGCCAGTCGCGTCCCCACGCACGAGGATGACAGGGATTGAACCTGTGGCTTCCTGCCTCGGAAACAGGTGCTCTGTCTATCTGAGCTACATCCTCATTGGGAGCCGCGACGAGAGTTGCACTCGCTGCTCTCTGGCTGAGAACCAGAGCGACTTATCTAGTCGTCCACACGGCTTTGTATAGTTGATTACTTGTATGCATAACACCTAAATAATCAACCTTTTCAAGGCGGGAATGGACGGATTTGAACCGACGATCTTTCGCTCGACAGGCGACTGCTTTGAACCGGGCTAAGCTACATTCCCTAAGGTGGCGATTCAGTTGTCAAGGTTCAGATTTGCTGGTGGCAGCAGGAGTTAGAGGAAGCCACGCCGTTCCAAGTAATACGTTTGCTGGAGGTCGCGGAGTGCTTGAGTGCGTTGGGTGGAAGAATGGTTTCCCTGATTGGGTTTGTCTCGAAGCGGCGTAGAAGCGCCAGAGAAATGAGTTTGTAAGAACTCTGAGAGTTTCGAGAGAAGTCCCGTTGGTTGGAGGGAGCGAGTAGTCATTGAGTTAGCTCCTTTTTCATTTCATACTACAAATATAATACAACATACTACAAATGTCAAGGCGTACTACAACTTTTTTTTGAAACGGGAGAGGACAAGAGTAGAAGACATGCATGTATTGCCCTCTCCTATTAAATTTACGGGTTATGCCAGCGAGGAAACGTGCGCTATGTATAGCCCAACTTCGGTGTAGTTCAGCTTTAACAAGTTCAGCCTTAACATCGGTCTTACCTCTTTGGTTTGAGATCAGGTATCGACAGGCTGCTGTTCTTTCCAGAACTGCTCGGCAAATGCGTTTACCCCTTTGGGGAACTGCGAAGCAAACGCTGGGTGAATCGGTGCTTTAGGTTTGGTTCTGAGTACCATTCCAGTTTCATGCAAGAGGCGATCGCTCTTCCCTGAGTTACATCTCTGACAAGCCGCCACCACATTGTCCCAAGTATGAGTGCCGCCCTTTGAGCGGGGAATGACGTGGTCGAGAGTGAGATGTTTGGTGCTGCCGCAGTACTGGCAGGTGTGGTTGTCGCGGCGAAAAACTTCCCGACGATTTACAGGCGGTGCTTTCCAGTGCCGTTCGGGATTGCCACTCGTCAGACGAATGTGCTCAGGAATTTGTAGTACGACACTGGGAGAGCGTACTTCCCATTGCTGGGTACTGCCGAATCCTAAAGATTCTGCCTGTCCCGTTACCAACAAAACGATCGCCCGCTTGAGGTTGATCCGCGCCAAGGGGAGATAATTTTTTGAAAACACCACCACCTGGTTCTGAAATATGTGTGGTTGCCCACTCTGTTGTTGAGATTGCATAGAATTCACTCCTCAAAAAACAACCCCCGATCCTAGTGACTAGGATCGGGGGTTGGGGAAGTTGATACACTTTAATCCCTATGTGGGTGTAGGGGTTGCCCTGCACTGCCCGCTATTCATCACTGCTTCCGGATTCGTCCATCCGGTGACTGTGTAATCAATGCCTTTACTGACGGATCGACTGCCGCTAAATCGATCCGTGCCTTCACATGCAAACAACACCGATGCTCTGCCCAAATCCCAATGGAATTGACATGACATGGCGCTAGGTAAGATGGCGAGAAGAATACGTCTCATGGAAGGCTGTAGTATTTGTATTACAGGTCTGGATGTTTACATACTACACTTGTAGTATTACATTGTCCACTCTTTATTGAAATTAAGATGTTCAGTTATGGATACCCGAAAACGAGGTGAGACCACGGAGATGCAAGTCACGAGTATTTGAATCGTCCTAACACTCCGTCAACCAAATAATAACCATGACCAATTTCTATGTTTGTCTATGTTGGAGTTATGGCAAGCAGGACACAGAATGGCTTCCAGAACCATAGGAGCGTTTACTGGTAGGGGTAGAAGTATTCTCCACTCAAATCCACAGGTCTAGAACACGACTCAATTATTTGGACGTGAAGACACGACCGCGCGAAAAGCGGCATCAATCATGAGATCGTAGAGCGATCGCTAAATTAGAACTCCTAGAGCAGTTAATCCGATTAAGCAACTCAATTGAATCCCCAAGCAAATCAGCCGCAGGGTTGGATTGAGTCCAGCAACGTGAATAATAGAATGCACCAGTCGAAAGGCGATGTACACGCCGATTAGCACATCGACTCCGGTTCCGGAGACACCCTGAACAGCGAGAAGAAATACCACTCCAAGATACAGAGGCAAGTTTTCGACTAAGTTGGCTTGTACCCGAAAGAGACGCCAGAGCAAACTTTCATCATTCGGTGTACCAAAATCCTTGACAGAGCCACCGGCTGATAAATGTCGAATTCTGATAACAAGCAGCAGGACAACGATCGCGATCGTCCATAAGATGAAGATCACCAAACCCCAGAGCGGGGCATTCATCTCGATAGGCTCGTGCATTCTTTCTCCAGTAGAGTTTGCTGCTAACAGCTTAGAAAGCAAGCACTTCAGGACTCTAGAAAAAAGTTGCTAGATTTTAGAATATTCTTGCGATCGCCTTGCAGTTGTTTTGGGGTAACACCAACCCTCCGCTTAACCGATCGAGTCAAATGGCTTTGATCGCAAAATCCGCATCGGAGGGCAATCTCCGCAAGGCTCAGTTCGTGATGCTGCAACAGAACCTTGGCTCGCTCAATGCGTTGCTGCAAAATGTACTGGTGTGGTGTAACTCCCATCTTTTGCTTGAACAGCCGCAGAAAGTGACAGGGACTGATCTGAGCGATCGCTGCAATCTCAACCAGTTTTAGATTCTGATTGAGATGCTCATCAATATACTCCACTACTTGTTTCAACGTTGATGAGGATAGTCCATCTCCATAGCTAGAGAGTTTTGATTGTGTACTGCAGTAGTTTCGCAAAAGATGAATTGCTAATGTCGTTTTGAGGCTATCAATTAGTAAATCGCCCCCCATTTTGACAGCCTCTAGTTCATCTTTTACAGCAGAAAAGATTCCCTGGAGCAGCGTATCTTGCTCGCTCATGAATCGAGGGATCAGTTCGATGCGATCGACATTTACCCAATCTTGACCGACTTGTTTAAGCAAAGCAGGATCAATTGCTAGAATCGCGAACTCGGCTGAAGTCTTCCAATTACACCGCTGAGAGACATCAGCAGGAATAATAGCAATGTCTCCCTGACACCTTCTTTCTCGACTCAATTTGCCGTCTAGCCAGCGTTCTCCGGGTGACGGTTCTGCCTCAGATGTGGCAGAAAGACCTTGAGCAATGACATGCCACGGACTTTGATGCTCAGGTGTATCAAATGTGGGTTGACGATGGAGTTCATAGTGGAAATTGCTCCATCTAGAACTGACAAGGGCGGCAGGATTGGGCAACAATAGATTGGTTGCCTTGGTGCTACTAAAATCAAGCTGGACGGCTTGTTCATTCATCGCGGCTCAACTCGATCGAAACTGCTTTTATTCTGACAAATGCTCCTCCCACTTATAAAAAAAGTTGTACGCTCTATGAAATTGCGCCAGTTATTTGAAAGCCGTGCTATTTCTCATAGAAACGTACATTAAAACTGGGGCAAGATATAAAACTGGGGCACATATTAGATTAAAGTACAATTTCCAGAATTGGGATGTAGCCGTATGGTTCCATTGAGATATAGCACTACCCGATTCTAAAATGGAAAGGATTCGGGGCAGGAGACGCATGGCAAATTCACTGTATGACGTTGTAATTATTGGGGGCGGAGTAGCGGGGGCAGCCCTACTCTATTCAGTAGCAAAATTCACAGATTTGAAGCGAGTGGCGCTTCTAGAAAAATACAACGGTGTTGCAACCGTCAACTCTAAAGCCACAAACAACAGCCAGACGATTCACTGCGGCGATATTGAAACCAATTACAGCCTGGAAAAGGCGATCAAAGTACAGCGAACGGCTCAGATGATCGTTCGCTATGCCTGCCAGTTACCTCCTGCTGTCCGTGACCAACTCATTTACTCGTTTCCCAAAATGGTGCTAGGGATTGGCCCCCAGGAGTGCGAGTTTTTGCGGCAGCGATATGAACAGTTCAAACCGCACTTTACTGGAATGCAGCTGCTGGAGAAAGCCCAGATTGCGGACATTGAGCCGAAGGTGATTCAGGTGAATGGACACGATCGCTCGGAAGAAGTGGTTGCGATCGCGGTCTTGGGTGATTACACAGCAGTAAATTATGGACTGCTTGCTCAGTCGTTTGTAGAGCAGGCCCAATCGGTGACGGATAAGGTTGTTGACCTCAAACTGGGCAGTTTGGTGCGGGAGATCGAACCTGTGGGCGAACACTATCGAGTCGTTACGCCTGACGGTTCATTGATGGCTCGGTTTGTTGTGGTATCCGCAGGAGGACACAGCCTGTTATTTGCTCACCGCATGGGAATTGGATTGGAATACTCGTGTTTGCCCGTCGCGGGAAATTTTTACTTTACTCCTCAAGTCTTGAACGGCAAAGTTTATACCGTTCAGAATGATAAGTTGCCTTTTGCGGCAATTCATGGCGATCCAGATATTACAATGCCTGGGAAAACTCGCTTCGGGCCAACAGCCCTGCCGCTTCCTCTGTTGGAGCGTGACAATATGAAAACGCTCGTCGATTATCTGGAGGTGCTGCGGCTCGATCGAGCCGTTGCAGATGTGCTGTGGGATTTGTTCAAAGTGCGGGATATTCGCAACTACATCTTCAAGAATATGGCGTTTGAGGTTCCTCTGTTGAACCGTCGGTTGTTTTTGCAGGACGCCCGTAAGATCGTACCTTCATTACAACTAGAGGACTTAGAATTTGCACAGGGCGTAGGTGGCATTCGTCCTCAGTTGATTGACAGAACTGCGCGGAAGTTAATTCTAGGACAGGCAGAGATTGATCCGGGATCTGGTATTCGGTTCAACATCACACCCTCTCCGGGCGCGACGACTTGTTTAGGCAATGCCGAACAAGATTTGCTTCGGATTCAGCAGCATTTGGGTTGTCAGTTCGATCGCAGGTGGTTTGAATCTGAACAGGTTGCTGTGCCTGAGTAGGAGTGGGGTGCAAGAAAGCTAACAGAGAACGTGGGTCGTTCTACAACAGTCCGTTTTACAACAGTGATGGAGACCGATGTATCTTGCGGGAGTCCTGATTGAGCCTCAGTGATATCGTAGGAAGCATTGCCTCCATTTTTCACGCGCTATGTTTGACTCGCACCCGTGGCAAACGCCACCCGCTCCGATTGCTCAAATTTTGAATGCCGCTTCTCCACCTAGCGTTTACGTTTCACCGAATCGGCGCTGGTTGTTGGAACTAGAGCAGTCTGATTTGTGCGCGATCTCAGATCTGGCAGAACCGGACGTTGCGATCGCGGGGTTTCGGATTAACCCCCGCACTCATGCACCAGCACGCCAGAGGTTCTACGATCGCGTCTGGATTCAAAATATCGAAGCGAAAACCCGAACGGCAATCGATCTTCCAGATGGCGATCGCATTGATTTTTTACAATGGTCGCCCAATGGCGAGAAGTTAGCGTTTACGCTCACTCAACCTGAGGGATTGGAGTTGTGGGTGCTGGAGGTTGCTGTCGGAAAACCGTGGCGCGTGACGGAAGCCATTTTGAATGCGACTTATGGAACGCCCTACCGATGGCATTCCAATGAGGCGTTTCTCTGCAAAGTCATCTCAAGCGAAGGCGAACCACCCACTGCTCCTCGGATGCCGAGCGGACCTTCGATTCAAGAAAATTTGGGACAAAAAACTCCCAATCGGACATATACCAATCTCTTAGCAACGGCTCACGATGAGGCATTGTTCGAGTACTATGTCGCCTCAACCTTAGAACAGGTTCTGCTGACCGGAGAACGGACTCAGTTGCTCTCGCCCAGCTTAATTGCTGGAGTCGAGGTGTCTCCAGATGGGCAGTATATTCTCTTGGGCAGGCTACATCGTCCATTTTCGTATCAAGTCCCGGCGGCGCGGTTCCCTCGACAGATTCAAGTCTTAGATACAACGGGCAAGGTTGTGTACGAAGTTGCCGATCTCCCGTTAGATGAACAGCGATCGATTAAGTTTGACGCGGTGCGTCCAGGACGTAGGCAAGTCACCTGGCGCAGCGATCGCCCAGCGACTTTGTTTTGGGTGGAAGCATTGGATGACGGCGATCCGAGTCAAGACGTGCCCCATCGCGATCGCTGGCTCGAATTGGATGCGCCGTTTGCGAATGAACCGAGGGAATTGTGGCGATCGCAGTATCGGTTCTGGAACCTCCAGTGGGGACGAGACGATGTTGCTTTGGCATGGGAGCGCGATTATGATTCGCGGCAGACGCGATTGTGGCGAATTCGACCGAATCAACCAGATATCGCGCCTACGTTGCTCAGCGATCGCAGTTTTGACGATCAATATCGCTCTCCCGGAGTGCCCGTGATGCAAAAGGGCGCTTACGATCGCCAGGTTTTGCAGTTTACGCCAGAGGGTCAAGGGGTCTATTTCAAGGGGCGAGGTGCTTCACCGCAAGGCGTCTATCCTTTTTTAGATCAGATGGATCTGGCAACGGGTCAAACGGAACGGCTGTGGCAGTGCCAAGATCCGTACTTTGAAACGGTGGAAGCTGTGTTAGATGCAGACGCTCAAACGCTAGTCACTCGTCGGCAATCGCAAACGGAACCCCCCAATTATTTTTTGCGTTCTACCCGAAACAGCTTGCCGATTCCCCTGACTCAGTATGCGGATTCTGCCCCTCAGTTTGCCGGTGTGCAGAAAGAACTGGTGCAGTATCAACGCTCAGATGGCGTTTCGTTGTCTGCGACGTTATATTTGCCTGCTCACTACGATCCGCAGCGGGATGGGGCGTTGCCGATGGTGTTTTGGGTGTATCCAGCCGAGTTTAAGGATCGGGAGCTAGCAGGGCAGAACACAACCGCAGAAAATACGTTTAGTCGTCCGAGTCGGGCTTCGGTTTTGTTTCTGTTGACCCAAGGCTATGCGGTGTTAAGCGATCCTAAATTACCGATTATTGGAGAAGGTGATGCAGAACCAAATGATACTTATGTAGAACAACTGATTGCTGGAGCAGAAGCTGCCGTTGACTATGTTGTGCAGCGTGGTGTTGCCGATCGCGATCGCTTAGGCATTGGCGGACATTCCTATGGAGCATTTACGACCGCTAATCTTCTAGCGCACACAAATTTATTTAAACTAGGCATTGCTCGCAGTGGGGCTTACAACCGAACTCTGACTCCATTCGGGTTTCAGGGCGAACAACGCAATTTTTGGGAAGCGGTCGAGACGTATCAGCAGATGGCTCCGTTTACGCAGGCCGCGAAGATTAAGGCTCCTTTGTTATTGATTCATGGCGCAAATGATAGCAATGCTGGAACGTATCCCCTACAAACGGAGCGCTTTTATGAGGCATTGAAGGGATTAGGGGCAACGGTGCGATGGGTTGAGCTTCCGCTGGAGGATCATGGCTATCAGTCGAAGGAAGCGGTTGGGCATGTGTTGTGGGAGATGGTGCGGTGGTGCGATCGCTACCTCAAATCATGATCTCAAGTAGCCGTCTGTCTGCTGGAACGGAACGACCTGAAACAAAGTCTACGTTCTACATACCCAAATTTCTAGCCGGAATTTTTACACAGCATGGCTTCTCGACTTAACGTTTGGCTCTTATTGAGTGTGCTTGCCGCCGCAAGTCTAGTAGGAAATGTTGCCCAAACTCGTGCCTTTGCTCAGGAACCATCGGTGGCAGCAATCTGCAATCCCGATCAGACCTTAGAGAGCAAGGTTATTATTCCATTAGAACAAGCACGAAACGCATTAGATGCCAAAAATGGAGACCTCACTATTGGAGCATTGCAAGAAGGATTAGCCATCGCTCCGCAGTTGAGCAATTCGCAGATTCAGGCTGGCTTGATTGAGCAATGGTTTTTGGAGACTAATGGTTATCCGGTTTCTCGGTTTGAGCGATTGATGCAGCTCATGAATCGACCCCAGCAGCCAGCTCAACTTGAGCTGTTGTTAGATCAGTTTTTGCAATTGGCGAATCGGCTCACGCCTGGAACCAGCTACATTAAAACTCGCGGATTGGCTGCGATCGCGCGGCAGTATACCGCTTTAAGTCAACCTCAGAAAGCAACGATCGCGCTTAGCCAAGCCCGTCAGACCTCCCGATTGATTAGAGGAGCAGTTTTTAGTGCAAATGCGCTGATTGAGGTTGCACAGGGCTATGCCGCAATTGCACAACCCCAACCCACACAAGAGATTTTGGCCCAGGTTGAGCAAGCCTTGCAACAAATTCCTGCCAATACTTCTGAGTCCATTAAGGTCACGATTTTAGAGCGAATGGCAGCTATTTATGCTCAGATTGGAAACTACGCAACCGCTCAACAAATCGCAACCCGAATTCCAAAGAATTCAGACTCTCAATCTATTGCCCTTCGAGGCATTGCAGAAGCCTACATTACGGCGCAAAAATTGCAGGCTGCTGAGCAGATCAATCTAGCGATCGCCGCTCCTTCTCAGAAAGTACCTGTTTTAGGACAACTCGCTGTGGCTTACAGTGCAAAACAGCCGAGCAAAGCGACGCAACTTTTTCGTCAAGCATTACAACTGGCCCAATCGCCCACAGTCGCGCGAGATATGGTTTTGCAAGAATCGTTGCTCAAAGGTCTGGTGAACGCTCATCTACAAGTGGGGCAGCGAGATGAAGCCTTGCAACTGACAAGGCTGCTAAAAACGTCTCAAACTGAAGCCTTCAAGTCAGTGATCGCGGCTTATCGTCAAGCTGGACAAACGACTAAAGTAAAACAGTTGCTATCAGAACGGCTGCGAGCGATTCCAGGCAACAATCAGCCTTGGTCCCAAATTGATATCTGGGAGTTGCTTCAAATTGCTGTAGGGGCAAAACAGTTCGACTGGATTGGCACCGAATGGACTCGGATCTCGGGGATTGATTATGGTTTGCACGACTGGCAAATCGTCAACATGGCGACTGTCTATGCGGAGACGGCTCCGTATGAGCAAGCCGTTCAATGGGTGAACCAACTGCCGCTGGATAATCGCCCTTTGTCGCGCATTCGATCGCTGGCCGCGATCGCGCTGACGATGCATCGCTCTGGCAATGTCACTTTGGCAAATCAGTTGCTCAAGCAAACGCAGCAGAGGATTGATGTTCTTGACCGGGCAAACCGAGCCAAGATTGAACGCGAGGGAGGCGATTTGTTTGATCGCGATCGCTTCAAACCCCAAGCTTTAGCCGCGATCGCATTGGTCTATGCCCAAACGAATCAAGCTGAATTTCGTCCACTGCTGAAGCAAGTGAGTCAGTTAGATGTGAATATGAGTGATCCCGCGATCGCGCCTCCTGCCGATAATCCCTTCGCTGTGTTTATGGAAGCTGAGCAATATGTCGGCGCATTTCAACTGGCGCAGGACACCAAAGATCAGGGAATTCGGGAGGGACGATTGCAATCGAGCGCGACGGCACTACTGAAGCAAAATCGCTTTGATTTGGTGTTGCCTGTGGTCAATCAACTCACGTCTGCGAACAACAAGACAGCACTATTGTTAGCGATCGCGCAACGCTATGGTGAATTGCAACAGCTCGATCGTGCGATGCCAATTTTGGCTCAGGCAGTTCGGGTAGCTCAAATCATTCCAGGTGAGGAATCGCAGGTCGATCGATTTGGGTTGGATGGTGCAACGGTGCTTGAGTCGAGCACCGATCGGGGTAGTTTTCTGGAAGCGATCGCGGTTCAATATGCTCAGTTTAAGCAACCTGCCGAAGCACTCAAGGTTGCTAATCTGCTGCAAGAAAAACAGACTCGTGAAGCAGCACTCCAAGCAGTACGATGCGTTCAACAATCTTCCACACAACGTTAGTGGGAATGGGCAAGAGGGCGCAATTTGAAACCGAGGAGTCTTTCTAAGTCCTGTTAATATAACGTTCTTCATCTGCATCGTCACTGGTATGAATAGTAGGTGCAATGCAGGCTGTCAAGGTTCAGAGAAGCTGAATTGACAGAAATTTGGCATAGTAGGAAATGCAGAAAGTAAAGCTGTACTATGTCGTCATTAAACCCATCTCTGACAAAAGATGATTTCATTAACTCTTGCTGGCAAGATGTGGTGAATAGCAGTGAGCGGAAGGACTGTTTTGATTACGACCGTGCCTTTTGGAAAAAAGCACAGGAGGCGCAAGAAGTAGGAAACCTTAGAAATCAAGCCGTGTTTGCAGTTCTGACAGCCGTGACTAGTGCTGCAATTAAGCCAGAATCAACTGAAGAGTTTTTTGCTGATATTTTCAAAAATCTTACAGACGAACAGCTAAACTTTCTTGCCGAAATTGCACCTGAAATATCAGATCCCGAACTTCAAGCACGAGTAGCAGATATTCTCTGGGCTAGACAACGTAACTTTCGTATGGCTCAGTTAGCAATTCCTGCTTATTTACAATCGGCAACAACATTAGAAGATCCCGATCAGTGGAGTGCTTGTGCTGACAGAATTGAGCGAGCGCTTCGCTTGTCGTGCAGAATCAGGTATCAGGTTGATGTTGTTGTCGCACATATAGAGGCAGTTCTAGATCGTTACCAAGGAGAAGATCCTCTATGGTTGTCTGCAAAGTTGATGGAGTTACTGCAAGAACACGAGCTTGGCGAACCAGTAGAATATGCAGCCCTTGCTGAAAAAGCTGCGATCTCAGCAGAATTAGCTCATGACTGGCGCAGAGCAAGAACGCTCTGGCATATTAAAGCAGTATGGCATCGCATGGAGAAAGACTACAGCAAAGAACGTGATGCTTCAATGTTAGCCGCCGAGACTTACGTAAAGGAAGCCGAATCCGCTCTAAAGAGAACTCCACCAAGCTACTTAGGGGCGTCACGGTTCATGCAACAGGCGGTAGAAGCCTACAAGAACATTCGCGGTACTAAGGAAGAAACTGCAGATGCTAAAGCAAAGGCTAAGGAAGTTCACAGGCTCTTTCTTCAGTACCAAGAAGAGACTCGCAATGAGATGATTACTAGTTCTCACGAAATGGATATTAGTGAGTTAGTAGAGCAAGCCAGAAATCATGTTAGGGGTAAAGACTTTCAAGAAGCGCTCTTTGCTTTGGCTTGTTTGGGTGCTCCAACTGATGTCTCTCGATTGAGACAACAAGTACAGCAGCAAGCTGGTGAGTTTGTAGCATCTCACCTTTTCCCTATCGTCATGATGAATGAAATGGGAAAAGTTGTTGCTCGTCAACCTGGTTTCGTTCTCTCCAACAATCCTGAAGAAGCGGAGGCTGCGACCCACTTTGAGATGTGCCGGAACGCTATTTATTATCAAAACTTGCAAGCTCAAGCTTGTATTGAGCCTGCAAGATATCAAATTTACTTAGAGCATAATGCACGAATTAACGACATTCTCGAAATTGTATCGAATAGCCCATTCATTCCACCAAACCGTAAATATCTGTTTGCAAAGGGACTTCACGCTGGACTTACCGGAGACTTTTTCACTTCTACTCACATTCTGATTCCCCAAATTGAAAACTCCATTCGCTACCTAATGTGGCAAAGGGGCATCATTACTTCTGGACTAGATGATAGTGGTATTCAGAACGAACACAATCTGAACTCTACTCTTTATCGTACAGAGATAACTTCTATCCTTGATGAAGACACACTATTTGACTTAAGGTGTCTGTTGATTGAACGCGCTGGTAGTAACCTGAGAAATCGTATGGCTCATGGTTTGATTAATGATGGCGAATTCATGAGTCCGCTGATGTCGTACATATGGTGGTTCACATTAAGACTCTGTTGCTTGCCGATCCTTATCCATCAGCAGCAGGTTGAGCAATCCGAGGCAAGTAACGATGAAATTTAATGATTAAAAAGCGATCGCACTCCCTCAACCGAGCCGCGATGCAGCCATCCATTAATTCTCTGGAACTTCAAAGAACAAAGAGGTCGCTTATGCAAAACTCACGCCATGTTTCTCTACTCACAAGCGGACAAGATCAAGTCCTAACCATTCCCCCCGAATTTGCCCTATCGGGTACAGAAGTTTTGTTACGCAAAGAAGGTCATCGGTTAATTATTGAACCCATTCCTCCTAGTTCTCTACTTTCCCTGCTGTCTACGTTGCAAGACATCACAGATGATTTTCCTGATATAGATGACGGACTACTCCCCCGATGACATCACACTTTAGTGTCACTCAATGACCTATCAGTACCTACTTGATACCAATTATTCTGTCAGATTTAATCAGGCAACCTCAAGGTCTAGTCTTCCAGCGTATCCTCAGCTTCCAACAACGCAAGGAACTCTGCCTCCGACAACAAAGGAATTCCTAAACTCTCTGCTTTCGTCAGTTTCGATCCCGCTTCTTCACCCACCACCACATAGTCTGTTTTTTTACTGACCGAATCAGTGACCTTCCCGCCTGCTTTTTGAATCATCGCTTTGACTTCATCGCGTTTTAGCGTCGGTAGCGTTCCAGTCACAACAAATGTTTTACCTGCGATCGCGGCTTTCTTTTCAACGATCGCGCTCCTCTCTCCTTTAAGCTGCACCCCAGCTTGGCGCAACCGCTCAACCAACTCCCGATTCCCGTGATTTTGAAACCACTGATACACCGATTGCGCGATCTCCGAGCCAAATCCATGCACCGCTTCGATTGTTTCTGGTGTAGCTTGCAACAAGTCATCAACGCTTGGAAACTCTTGAGTCAGCGTTTGCGCATTCACACTCCCGACATGTCGAATTCCTAATCCATACAATACTCTCGACCACGGCTGAGCTTTAGAGTCTTCAATTGCTTTTACCGTTTTCTCAGCCGATTTCTTTCCCATTCGCTCTAGCGTTAACAACCGTTCAACTGTCAAATCATACAAATCTGCGACAGAGTGTACTAATCCTTGATCGACCATTTGCAACCCTAATTTCTCACCGACGCCATTGATGTCAAGTGCATCTCGACTTGCCCAGTGAATCAGCGCACCCCGCACGATCGCAGGACAAGAGCTATTAATACATCGGGTTACAGCTTCGTCATCTGGTTTGACCACCGGTTCGCCACACTCTGGGCAATGGGTCGGCATCTGATAGGGTTGCGTATTTTCAGGACGCAATTCGGTCAGCACCCGCACCACTTCAGGAATGATTTCTCCGGCTTTGCGAACAATCACCGTATCTCCGACTCGGCAATCGAGTTCTGCGACGCGATCGCGGTTGTGCAACGTCGCCCTCGATACCGTCGTCCCGGCTAACTGCACAGGGCGCAACTCAGCAACAGGCGTGACCGCACCCGTACGTCCCACATTGACGCCAATGTTTTCTAGAATCGTCGGAGCTTCTTCGGCAGGATACTTCAGCGCGATCGCCCACCGAGGAAACTTCTGCGTAAACCCTAATTGCGCTTGCAGAGCAAACGAGTCGAGTTTGACCACAACGCCATCGGTGAGATAGCCAAGGCGCGTGCGCTCAATTGACCAGCGATCGCAGTAGTCCTGCACGGCTTCCAGCGTCGGACACCGCTCTCGCTCAGGATTGACTCGAAAGCCCATCTGTTTTAGTAATTCGAGAGATTCCCACTGAGATTGAGGCGGCGAAGCAACCGATTCTGGCAAGTGAAGCGTGTAGGCGAAGAAGTCTAAGTTCCGCCTGGCCACAATTTTAGAATCGAGTTGGCGCAGCGTTCCGGCTGTCGCGTTGCGAGGATTCGCAAACAAAGAATCCCCCGCTTGTTCGCGCTCTTGATTGATTTGCTCGAAGGACTTGATCGGTAAAAACGCTTCGCCCCGGACTTCTACGATCGCAGGCGGATTCTCCATACTCAGTCGCAGCGGAATCGAACGAATTGCCCTCACATTCTGCGTAATCTCTTCACCCGTGATGCCGTCTCCCCGCGTGACGCCCCGCACTAAAATACCCTTCTCGTAGGTGAGGGCGAGAGCATTGCCATCGATTTTCAACTCACACACATAGGAAAAGTCGCTGACATCTGGAGCAACTCGTCGCCAACGCTGCTCCCACGCCGCTAGTTCTTCATTCCCAAATGCATTCTCTAAACTGTAGAGCGGCACATTATGTCTGACCGACGTAAACTGACTTGCCGGACGTTCTCCGACTCGTTGCGTCGGGCTGTCGGGCGTAATTAGTTCTGGAAACTGAACCTCTAAGGTCTGCAACTCCCGATAAAGCTGGTCATACACAGCGTCTTCCATCACAGGCGCATCTAGAACATAGTACGCATAACTCGCCTTCTGAAGCAGATCTCTTAACTCGTGTAAACGCTGCTGAACCTCTGGGGTCACTTGTACTAAGTCCATCGTCCGATTCCCAACAACCTAACAGCCTAGTGTACCTGCTGCCATTCGCTTTGCGACGCTCAAAGAGTAGCTCTACTCTGCCCGAAAAGCTCAATCTTAAGAGATAGAAAGAAACGCCAGGCTTTTGCAATGATTGAGAAGAGTATGTAGCATCGCGATGTACCGTATTCGGGTTGGGGTAGGAAAGGCGCAAATGATACGCTCTATGACTGACAGTCAGAATGCGGCAACTTGATTCTTTCGACAAACCTCCGTATAATTACAGATAGTTTGACTTCAGTTTCACGAGTAATTCAGGGATGATAGCCCAATCGGTTAAAGGCATCATGTTTTTACTCAGATTGCTAGTGCTGGCTATCCCTAAATCCTAGTGATGGTTCTGCTTGTACAACAATTCTGGCTTCCTAATTATTCACGAGGGTGTGATTTATGAATTTTAACTGGAGCAATCTATCGGGCAATCCCTCTAAAATTGCGCAAAACGCTAATGATGAGACAGACCGATATGACGCAGACTGCAATCATCTAGATGCCGACATTGAAGTGGCTGGCGCGATCGATGCCTTTGTCAGCCTAGAAGACGTTGTTCCTGGTGCAGATTGGGCAGAAGTATTAGCCGCTGCTTGGGGTATGCCTTATCCGTCTTCTGCCGAAATCCCCGATCGCTAGCGTCTCTCCTAAAGTAATTTTTGAATTGGCACAGCGTTAAGAACCTCCCATAAAGAGAGCGCGGCAAAGTCAGGAACCACAAGCGAAGCGCCAACCGCGTAGAGATTTGTCGGAGTCTGAGATGAAGCAATTCCAACGGTTGGAATTTGTGCAGCGACAGCAGAGCAGACGCCGGAAGGCGAGTCTTCAAACGCGATCGCAGCACTAGCATTCAGCCCAAACGTCTCTAGCGCAAACTGATAGGGAGCCGGATTAGGCTTACCAACTCCTAACTCTTCCGACAGAATCACCCGATCGAAGGTTTGATCAAGCTTCAGAATTTCTAGCATAAACTGCACATTTGCCCGTGGAGCATTCGTGACAACCGCTTGCTTCAGATGATGGGCGCTTGCCCAAGCAATCACATCCTGCAACCCAGTCATTGCCGGAAGTTGCGTCGCTAATTCTCGAAATCGGGCTTCTTTTTGCTGGGCAAGGACAATGCCTTCCGCAACCGTCAGATGAGGCAGTAGATCCGCTACGATCGCAGGATTTAACTTTCCTGTTATGCGTTGCTTATAAAATGACTCATCGATCGCAATATCGAATGGTTGCAATGCTTCTGCCCACGCTTGAAAGTGAACAGGGTCTGTATGCGCGATCGTGCCATCTAGATCGTACAGAATAGCGGCGAGATCAGAGATCTGAGCCAACACCGAAGCCACCGCGTTAGTAGAAGATTGCACAAGATTGCCTTCAAGATTTGACTTTAGCTTTCAGTTTTGAGAGGAACGGGTTTGCCCTCGCCCTAGCAAAACAACCCTAATGCTCAAAAACTCCCTGATACTGCAATATATCTAACTGGGCGAACGTTGGCAAACATCCAAAACAATCCTGCGCCAGTTCCCACCGCTCTTCCCGCTTCAGCATCTCAATTAGCGTTTGACGAGCGCTAAGCAAGTAGCGCACATCGTTCGCCGCGTAGCTCAACTGAGCATCTGATAGATTAGCCGCATTCCCCCAATCTGAACTTTGAGCGCTCTTATCTAGCTCAACGCCTTCCAACTCCTGCACTAAGTCTTTGAGTCCGTGACGAGGAGTATAGGTACGTGCCAACTTGCTAGCAAGCTTGGTACAAAAAATAGGATTAACCAGAATTCCTAAGTGGTAGCGCAGTGTTGTAATGTCAAATCGCGCAAAATGAAAAACTTTTGTAACCGTTGGAGCTTCTAGAAGTTGCTTCAGGTTGGGGGCTTCTGTTTGCCCGCGCACAATGCGAATCACAGAAACTCGATCAGCAGCATCACACAGTTGAATCAGACATAAGCGATCGCGCTGAGGAAGCAGACCCATCGTTTCGGTATCAACCGCGATCGCGTCTGTTTGTAAATAACTATCTAGCAATTCGGGGGGCAAGTCGCGATCGTAGCGATAAAATTCTTTTGGCTGCATGGGCAAGCGATGGGGATGAGAAAGACTTGATGATTAGGATACTTCAATCTAAATCGTCAATTCACCCCCATGCCGGAGTTACTGTTTGATAAAGATTTGAGTGAAGTAATATTCTCCTTTAACATTCTTGCTGACGCCTACACCCGTGACTGTATATTGACCTTCAATATTATGGCGATGCCCACTACTCGTTAACCAGCCTTGAACCGCTTTTGCTCCCGGATTGTCGTAGCCCATGTTGTAAGCCACATTTTCGGCAGCGGCGCGATAGAAGCCGCGTTTGACAGTGTTTTTGACTCGTTCATCTGAGTTTTGATCTACTGAGTCTTCCACCGGGAAGATTACTGCCTTCTGAATTGTTTTCTGAATGCCTTTAACTCGATTCTCGAATCCCGCGTGCCCCATTGGAATGACCTTGTTCGCCATCTCCTTGCTGTGTTCTCGCGCTTTCTTGGCCAATTGAGCGTCCCATGTTAGGGCTTTCAGCCCTCGCTTAGCTCGATACCCATTGATTTGCTGAAAGATATCCTGTTCGATAGACCCTGTTGTAGGACCAGCTACAACAGAATTGGGCGGCGGAGCAGGGGGATTAGCCTGAGCGATTACGCTCGAAGCGGCAGATTGAGCATACGCAATATTATTTCCTCCTAAAATAATTGTTACTAGACCGAGCAGTACACTACCAGAAAGGGACTGTTGCATCCCACTTCCTCCTAACAAACCATGCCTTAAGACAGATAACACGACTTAGGGCGATCTTAATAGTGATATATGCGACAAAAGTCCTGTGAAATTACTGATTCTTTATATTTTTTTCATAGAAATAGGACTATGTTAGAGATTTTCGTGAATCTAAAAAATTTAATTATTTTTATAAAAATTACTTATCTATCTGCATATTCATAAGATCTGGTTTTGCTATATAAAGGGAAATAAATAAATTCTAATCAAATTGCTTCTAAGAGGCGTGATTCAAACGTGATTCAAAATAGTACACAACTTGAATTTGTCGCCTTTCCTTGCATAGCCCTTATCCCCCATCTCGCGTAAACGAAGAAGATAGCAATCGCGTTCTGCCCGCCGCTCTACCATGGTGCGGAAACATCTAGGTAACAGAAGTTTTAACCATCAGTTTTAACTGTTGAAAGAAATTGTCAGCCTCTACAGCGCTGGACGCGGATACGGCTTCACAAGAGTTGTCCCCTGAAACACATGAAATCGCTCGACAATTACGCCCCCACGACGCAACGGCACATCACCTAGCTTTGTAAACTGCTGAAAGTAGGGTGCATACCCCGCCGCAGAATTTTCTTGGGTTTGAAATCGATTTGACGTGATGTAGATCCCTGTTTTGCCAACCCACTGCTCCGCCGTTGACCAGAATGCAAAGCCGCGAACATCCCGCTTATCGAAACATGTCACCGGGGCCGAAGTCAGGGGCGCAATTGCCATCGCTACATGTCCAGAGAGGTGAAAGCGGTTACTAAAGACAAAATCCGCTTGGCGCAGAGCCGCGAGCATCTGAGGAGACGCGGCTAATTCTCTTCGGAGTTGTAGCACATCTACAAGTTCGACTGAGGCATCGTCCTGAGGCGTCAAAAAACCTCCAAAAACTGCATAATTTCCAGGTTTCTGAGCGATACCTGCGGTGATATGCAGCAAGACAACCAGCATTAAGCTGACAATTGCGATCGCAGATCCAACAAGCCACCGTCTCACCGCTTTTGGATGCCGTTCTTCCCAAACCGAGGCTCGCCAACCCAGCACCGGAGTTAGCGCTAAAAATCCTGGCATTGTCCACGAAGGCAGAATTTGCTGATAGCCTCCAATGAATGCAAAGATAAACACAACAGGCATCGAAACCCAGATCAAAAATGGAATCACTGGGAGTCGAGGAGCCGAAATCCAAGATTTAATGGTAACTAAGCTAGAACGCAATCCGACCCACCATAAGGGAACCCCAAAGGTTGGAAATAGATAAGCCGCAGCTAACAGAGCCGTTTTGAAAACATCAGAAATACTGTAGCGACGATCAGGAACACTACGATTGCCTTGAAACCGAAAGGATACCCAGTCGTGTTGCCAATTCCAATACAACACAGGCGAAAAGGTAATGATGAATAGAGCCAGACTCAGTAATGCCCAAGGTGACACTAACGCAACACGATGCTGACGGCTAGTTAAACAGAATCCAACCAATCCAAACCCCAATAAGAAGCCATGATATTTGCCCAAACAGGCACAACCTACCAACAATCCTAAAATCGCTAATCGATAAGTCGGGCGATACTCAAATCCGTCTTTTGGAAAAAATTCACAAGCCGCAACCCACATCGTTAACGCCCAAAAGAACATCAATGGCACATCCGGCAGCGTGAAGGTTCCGAACACGAGTTGAAAAATGGGAACAGTAGACGCGATCGCAACTGTCAATATTCCTGCTCGTGCTGAAAAGAGGTGGAGTGTGGCGCGGTACAAAAAATACAATGTTGCCGTATAGATCAGCAAACTCCCTATCCGAATCGTGAACTGAGACACAAATCCAGTGAGCCAAACGCCTAGACCCGTCGTAAAGGCAACTAGCGGCGGATGATCAAAATAGCTCCAGTCTAAATGCTGCGTATAAATGTAATAATATGCTTCGTCAAATCCTGGCGGAAGCCAAAACGCTATGATGCTCCGAAACAGCAGTCCCACACCCAGCAGTAATAGAATAATTTGATTCGTTCGTGTCATTGACCATTGCTTATTCATCTGCCTGCTTATTGAATGGGAACTCGCACAAGTTGATACACCCCTGCTGCTTGAATCAAGTCATACTGTCCCGATGGGATAGCCGCTTGCAAGGCTTTTGAGGTTGTAATCATCAAAATTGAAGACGACCTTGGGCGCGATTGGTGCCAAGCTCCAGAGGAGCGCAGTTCTGCAAGATAGGGCTGGATTGCTCGAGTCCGGTTGAGAAACGTAACGGGTTGACCTGTGTAGAACACCAAACTGGGCTTCTCAAACGAATCGGTTGCCATGACGATCGCTTCATCGCGGCGAACATGAGCCACCGTTTCGGCAAGTTGCCTTAGAGGAAGCTGACGTTCTTGATCAACAATCTCAAACGCAGGCGTGATAAAAAATACAAGAAATGCCGCGATCGCGACAAAATTGACGTTCCAAAACCAGTTCATCTGACGGCGGAAGATCAGCACTAACCCTGCGATCGCATTGCCAAACCAAACGATCGCGCCAATCATCGGTAATCCTGCTGCTCCAAGCGCCCGTCCTAAGTTAGGCATCGCCGGATCACTCATGAGCCATTGCGGACTGTATAGCGCGCCAATCCCTAAGACAACGCTAAAAATAAGACTAGTATAAACACTAAATTTTAACCAGAACGATTGTTTGTTTTGATCCATCTGTTGCTGCCACCACAACGCCACTAAGATTGCAGCCGCAGGAATTGACGGAAGCGAATAGGTAATATATTTAGTGACTGCGATCGTAAAAAACGTCAGAACTGTTGCAAACCAAATTAGAGCAAATAATCCGAACTGCCCACTGCGATCCGGCTCTCGCCATTGTTTGCGTTGGACAACACTCGCAATTGCAGCAGGTAACGTCAGCGACCAAGGCAAAAACCCAATCAACACGATGAGCAGATGAAAGTACCACGGCCCTGAATGCTGATTCACTACGCTAGTAAAGCGCTCAACATTATGCATGCCAAAAAATGAATTAACAAAGGCTGAGCCATTTGCCAGATAGACCAACACATACCACGGCAACGTGATTAGAACAAATACGATCGCGCCCCCCATAACCTTCATTTCCCGCAGACCAGCGCGTAGATTTCTCACGCAGAATAGGAAAATCAGGACGATCGCGCTCGGTAGCACAACACCTACAGGACCTTTAGTCAAAACCGCCAGCGCCATCAAACTGTAGAACACAAAATACCAGCGAGTTTTGATCCGGTCGAGAGGCTGCACATAGCCCATAAAAAATGCCAGCAGCGAGCCGCCGAAGCACAGATTTAGCAGCATGTCGGAGTAGCCCAGTCGCCCAAAGAAGAGCATCTCCAAATTGAGAGCGACAATGGCAGAACCGAGATAGGGAAGCAGATTAGGCGATGCAACAGAATCTTTGATGCGGTTTTTGCCATCAAGATTTTTAGCAACAACCTGTAGAACGTAAAAGCAAATTCCGATTAATAGCGTTGCCGCGATCGCAGAGGGCAACCGCGCCGCCCAGGCGGTCGTACCGAACGTTTGGTATGCGATCGCCATATACCAATAGATTAATGGAGGCTTGTCAAACCGAGTGACCCCATTAAAGTAAGGCGTAATCCAATCTCCTGTGACCGTCATTTGCCGCGCTGCTTCTGCAAACAGTGGCTCCGTCTCATCGAGCAACCCCGTTGCGTCTAGCCGATGAAAAAACACAAGCCAACCTAAAAACCCGATCCAGACGAATGGCAGAACGCGAACAATCGCCGGATGTTTCAATAGTTTCGCAGAGTTCAAGAGTCAACCATTCCTAGTGGGGGACGTGTGCGCTGAACAGCCACAAGGCAACATCTTAATCTGATTTGCTGCGATTAGCGCTTTGCACAACTCCGAAGGAAACGCTAACCTCTAGCTTCAGAACGTCCAATTACCATTTCGATCTGCTCCGCAACCGTCTCCGGATACTCCACCATTGATAAATGACCACATTCCGGAATTTCAAACACGTTGGCTCCAGAGTCTCTAAAGAGGGGGTGAAAACTGGCCAAGTGACGAACATATTTGGGTTCCATCACCGAATCTTTAGATCCGGCAATGAAATAAACGGGCTGATGAAGCCGTGCCACAACTTGAGGCAACCGATGCACCTCATACTCGGTCGTCGAGTCGAGCAAGGTTCCTAAAGCTGCCTCGCGATCGGCAGCGACAAAATCTACGAGACGCTGACGCGCCCACGACCTAGCGATCGTTCTACCCACACTTGCCCGTGTAAACAAAAGCTCTAAACAGGGAACTTGAGACAACCACCGAGGGCGCAATTTTACAATCTGCTGTCCTGCCGCTCGAAACCGCTCAAAGGATTCCTTCAAATAAATTCCGCCGCCCGAATTAAGGCAAATGACCCCTCGAACTTGCTCTGGTAGTTGATCGGCTGCCCACAACGCCACATACCCCCCTAGAGAATGCCCAACCAGCCATGCCTGTGAAATATTTAGCTCTCGTAGCAAAATCTCTAAATCCTTTGCATACGATAGAAGACTGTATTGCGACATCAACGATCGAGTGGACTTTGCCATGCCAACCCGATTAGAGCTTTGCAACGCTAATCCTTCAGATCTTCGTACCGCTCGCGCTGTCGAAGATTCGATCGCTGTTGCGGCACCTTCTCGCTCTGTGGGGTGAGCCAGCGCCACTGGCGATCGGCAAGGTTGAGACTCACCAAAGCCCCGAAGATCGTAAGATAAGCACTGATAATGAGGTGCTAGCCGCTCAATCAACGGCTGCCAGTAGTTGCGACTCAACAACCAACCGTGGACAAAAATCAGAACTTCTTTAGAGGGGGTGGGAGCCGTCTGCTCATAGACATGTGGAACTCCCAGAACAGTGATGGTAGGCATCATTCCATCCTACCGTAAACTATTACATCAACTAATGTATGGCAGCATACTCTCCTGCCAGACTAGAACAAAAAAGGTCTCAATCATTCTCCGCGACAGAACCACCATGACAAATCAAACTGATTCCACCATTACCATTCGAGAGATTGCCAGCGCTTTTCGTCTAACGGGCTGGATCAGCTTTTGGGTGCAGCTTGTGTTGACCGTTGTTTCTAGCGCAATTTTGGCGTTTGCTGCCGTTTCAACGCGCACCGGGGCAAACAACCCCAATACCGGCGTCGGGGTCGCTCTGACGCTTTGTAGCATTGCCGTTCTGGGATTTAACATGTTTTGGGCGCTCAGTCGCTACGTTGCTCTCGGACGGCGGTTAAAAGCACCCGCTGTAGCTCGTCCTAAAAAAGCAGAAGCCGTTCAAGCGCTGCGGACAGGATTGATTTCAAGTTTAGTCGGAATTTTGCTGGCGCTGATCGGAGCAGAAGCGATCGTGGGTCTGCTCTTTGGCAAAGTGGTGAATCAAGGGTTTGCTGGGTTCGTCAATGTAGACCAGTCAAAATTCATTCAGCCCATCGATATTTTAGTGGTGCAAGCTAGTATCAACGTCACTTTGGCTCAATTTATCGCGATCACAGCTTCGCTTTGGCTCCTCAATAAAATGAGCCGCCAGTAAATTAAGTCATCAGTAAACTCGTTTTCACCCTTATACGTAAGTACCGTTAAATATTGCTATAGGAGTATCGTTGAAACAGTGTCAGATGTATGATCTAACCCTCATTTAATGCTCAACTCCAAGCGAACCATTATCGCTGATTTGCCGTCCACTCAAAAATTTGGTTGAGTTGCTCTAGAGACACAAACCCATAGCGCCAAAGAATCATCGGCAACGGACCGCGATCTTGCTGAGAATAGCGCATTGCCATAGCGATCGACGAAGGTGAAATCGATAAGTCTTCGGCTAAAAACCGAATTAGTCTTTGCTGGGCAACATCGAGGTTGCTCATGAATTCTTTTAATTCATATTGCTCAACCGTTTCCGATGTAAGTACAGTGGGGTCAGAAATACCTTGAGTAGACAATGGGGTAGGTCCTTAATGATTCCTGGAAATTTATGAAGTCAAATCGTATCACTAAAATCTAAAATCCGATATCAATCTACTACTTAATAACTCAACTTTAGAAATAACTATCTAAATTTTTTGTTTAAACTAAAGTTGTAGATGTAGTTAACACTGCTTAATAAACCATATCTGACAAAATGTTGGTTTTAACCTAAGTAAAGACGGCTCAATCACTCGCAATCACTTAAGAGTGCTGAAATCACCTTTGCTTTGGATTAAGTATTGATCAACTTAAGCAATACCTGCTGACTTCATCTACTTAATCTTCTATTTTGTGGAAAAAAGCTTGTGCAACTAGGGGTTACACCTCGATTTAACAGAATGTAGGTCCTAGTGCAAGCGTAGAGCAGTTCATTATCGAATAGACTGCTTACAGTTTCTACGGGCTATATTAATTCGTGAAACTTCACTGATTTGTGAAATTTCCGTCCTGTGCCTTTTACCAGGTCGCCCATCGTAGTTTAGATAGCTGTTATGCATGATCGTCCACGTTCTACTCCTCGACTCCAACGGTGGCGGTTAGCCCTTGGTGCAACTTTGATACAAATGCGACTTCAGCAAGCAGCGCTGATGATTGCCGGAAGTCTCGTTTCTATTGTTGCAGTCAACCTCCCTGCTAAAGGGGCAGAAAGGCTGTACCTATCCTATGGGGTGCTGGAGCGATCGGTTTCCGTAGCTGCACTCGAAGACTACGCCCAGAGTGGCAAACTTGACCAAGATCTCTACGTGTATTCACAGTATGCTACTGCTGAACAACTCGCTACCTTGCGGAGAGCGCTCACAACTCGCGCCTCGCTGTCTCCGGTGGCGGTGTCTCAGTTTCTCTACACGTCTCAAGGAGAAATCTTGCTGCGGCGACTCGGGCAAGTGATTCAGCCGGAGTCACGCGACACAGGATTTTATGCAATTCGGGCGGCACTGATTTTAGCCTCTGCCGATTCGGAAGGAATTACCCCGCTCAATGTGTTTCGGAGATTTCCCACGCGGGGCATTCGGATTGATTTGCAGAAGACGCTGCAAATCGCCAATGAGTTAGGCAATCTGATTAATCGAACCAATGCAGCAACAAGCGCGATCGCAGAGCTTGCCGCTCAAAATTCAGCACCTCCTATTGCAGACCCAGTAGATTTGGGAGCACGCGGGGCATTTGGTGTGCAGAAAGAAACGTTGCGCTTGGTGGATCGTAGCCGGAACATTGTGTCTGCGTTGGGGGGCAATCGCGTCATTCCAGTTGATGTTTATTTTCCTCAAGCTCGGCGTCAAGCGCTGCCGAACGCGGCGATTCCGCTGGTTGTGATTTCTCATGGGCTAGGCAGCGATCGCATGACGTTCCAGTATTTAGGAGAACATCTGGCGTCGCATGGATTTGCGGTGGCGGTGCCTGAGCATCCGGGCAGCAATGCTGAACAGCTTCAAGCATTGGTTGCGGGAACGGCGAGTGAGGTGTCGAGTCCGAGAGAGTTTGTCGATCGTCCGTTAGATATCAAGTTTTTACTCGATGAACTGACTCGACGATCTCAGGTTGACCCGCGTTATGGTCAGCTTAACCTTCAGGAAGTCGGCGTCTTGGGACAGTCTTTTGGTGGCTATACAGTGTTTGCGTTGGGGGGTGCGCCGCTTAATTTCACCCAACTTCGACAAGACTGCACTCCTACCGCGCTCGATAATACGTTAAACATCTCGTTTCTGTTGCAGTGCCGTGCGGCAGACTTGCCCAGAGAAGACTATATTCTGAGCGATCCACGAGTGAAGGCGGTGTTTGCGATCAATCCGATCGATAGCGGTGTGTTTGGAGAAGCAGGACTGAGCCAAATTAAAGTACCAACTTTTATTGTGGCGGGCAATGCGGATACGATCGCGCCAGCGCTGCCAGAACAAATTCAGCCGTTCACGTGGCTGCAAACGCCGAATCGCTATTTTGCCTTGATCAATCAAGGGACTCACTTTTCGGCGTTGGGGGATTCTAAGAATGACGCGATTCCGGTTCCGCCTGCGGTGATTGGTCCGTCGCCAGAGCTTGCACGTCGCTATGTGAGGGCGTTGAGTTTGGCGTTTTTCTCAACTTACATTGCGAATCAGCCAGACTATCGTGCTTATTTGTCGTCTAGTTATGCGAATTTTCTGTCACAAGAGCCGTTGCGGTTGAACTTGGTGCAGACGTTGCAGGCGAAACAGGTGCAGTGAGAAATGAAGGATGAGTTGGTGTAGGGCTTTAGCCGACTGAGATTCCTTCATGAGATTTCTTTAGGCTTTCTGCGTTGAGTCGGGCGTTTGAATGCTGACTTCTTCAGGGCGATCGTTTCTGCTTGATTGCTGTTATTGCCCTATTACGTCAGCACTAAGGCAGGGGCTAAGAGTTCAGTTCCTCCCTCAATGTTGGGCAAAATGTAGCCTTATTCATCGCTTGCCAACTCTTGCTCGTCAAAACTGACGCCTTCATACAAATCGCCAAACCCAATCTCAAGCTCAACCGTCCCCAACCGCACCACAGAATTCTCGCTCTCGTAGTCCGTCAGCAGCCATCCCTGCTCAGTCTTCCTATACTGCATCACCCGCGATCGCGTCTGATCGATCAACAAATACTCTTGCATCTCTGGAATCGAGCGGTAATACGCAAACTTATCTCCCTGATCATAGTTCTGCGTAGACTTCGACAACACTTCCGCGATCAACATCGGATTGGTCACCGTTGTTGTGCCCTTGTCCGTATAGACTGGTTCACCCCGAATCACCATCACATCGGGATAGGTGTACTGTCGATGCTTAGGAATCCACAGCCGCACATCGCCTATGTACACCTTGTAGGGTTGCCGCTTCAGTTGAAACTTCAAATAGGCGTAGAGGTTTCCAGCAATCTCGTTGTGGTTTGTAGTTCCTCCCGTCATTGCAATGATTTCTCCATCCCGGTACTCATTTTTGTACTCCGCTTTTTCTTCCAGTTCGAGATACTCTTCTGGCGTGAAGGTGCGTGTCTGTAGTTGCATCGGTTTCTCCTAACAGGTTGGGCAAGTGGAAAGCAACTTGGGTCAATTGTACTGGTTTTAGAATCCTATAGATGTTTGATGCGGTTCCTAGCGAAGGTGCGATTAGCGCAAAGCGCACCTTCAAAGAAATTGGCTCTGCCAAGCTCCAAAGGATCGCGCCCCGCTAACCAATTGAGACTGCGATCGCTGAGGTTTTTCCCAAAACATAGAGCAACTCCAAAATGTACCTCAATTATAGAATTGCTCAGATTTCACATCATTCTGGGCTGTTGAGTACAACATCTAAGCAAGCCAAACTAAGATAAGAAACTGCACTCAAACGATCGAGTTACTTGTGAACGGTTTCCTCAATCTCAACAAGCCCTCTGGCTTTACCTCACACGACTGCGTTGCAAAAGCTCGCAAGTTGCTCAAGCTCAAACGTATCGGACATGCCGGAACGCTTGACCCCGCCGCAATCGGTGTGCTGCCAATCGCGATCGGGCGGGCGACCCGACTACTGCAATATCTCCGTAGTGACAAAACGTACCAAGCCACCATTCGATTTGGCGTGACCACCGCAACGGATGATTTAGAAGGCGAAACGCTAACGAGCCAAGCCGTTCCCCAATTGACGTTAGAAGCAATCAGAGAAAAGTTACCGCTTTTTTTAGGCAACATCCAGCAGATACCGCCAAATTACAGCGCCATTCAAGTTGAAGGAAAACGGCTGTATGACTTGGCGCGATCGGGAGAATTGATCGATGTACCTGCCCGATCGGTAGACGTTTACACGCTTGATATTTTGGATTGGAGAGCGGGAGACTTTCCCGAACTAGAGCTGGCGATCGCGTGCGGTTCAGGCACTTATATTCGTGCGATCGCTAGAGATTTAGGCGCAGTGCTAAACACTGGAGCAACGCTCGCAAAACTCATCCGAACTGAGAGCAGTGGCTTTACGCTGACCGACAGTTTGACCTTTGAGGAACTCGCTCAGCAAGTAGAAGCCGGAACCTTCACACTCGTTTCACCCGATCACGCATTGTCTCATTTATCTAAAATTCAACTGCCTGAGGACTTAGCGCGGCGTTGGTGTCAAGGGCAAAAGATTGCTTCAGACCAGTCCGAAGATCAACTCATGCGCGTGTGGGACGAGCGCGATCGCTTTTTGGGCGTCACCCGTTCTGTAGAAGGTGTTCTTGTGCCTCAAATGGTGTTTGAACCCGTGTGAGCTTTCTCTAAAATCCAATCTCGCAGAATCGGGTTGACGATTTCTGGCGCTTCATCTTGTGGGCAGTGCCCCACCCCGTCGAGCGGAATAAACGTTTCGACTCGCGGATAATCACCAAACGCCCTCCCAAGTGTGATCGGTTCCCACGGATCTGCTTCGCCCCACAGCACGATCGCCGGGCACGACAACTCTGGCAACAGATCTTCGGGCAACGGGCCTTGAGAATAATTTGTAAACGCAATAAAGACTCCCATCGCGCCCTCATCCTTGGCGGCTCCCAACAGCAGATCGACTAATTCGTCTGTCACCGCGTCCGATCGGCCATACGCCTTCAGCAACACCTTCCGAACCGTCTTAGGTGTGGCAAGCTGCTTAAAAAACAATTGACCAAACCATTTCTTCTTCAGCACTTTCTGCAAAATTGGCGCACCGACGCGCTTAAACCACGGCTGCGTCGCTTGATGCCGTTCATGCAGCAACCGCAGCGAACATCCCACCAAGGCAACGCCGCGCACCCAGTTAGGAGCATCAACCGCCGCTTGCATGATCGCGATCGAGCCAATCGAATTGCCCACCAAGAAAGCAGGCTCACCAATCACCTCTCGGCAAAAATCTGCAAGCTGCGCTCCCCACGTCTCAAAGGTGTACTCCATCTGCTCGTCAGGAATCGGTTTAGACGATTTGCCAAACCCGATTAAGTCGATCGCATAGACGCGACAGTTTTTTGCAAGTTCAGGCAAGTTTTTGCGCCAGTGATAAAACGATGCTCCAAACCCATGCACTAGCACAACCGCAGGACCTTCTGTTCCCTCAGCTTGATAGGCAACTTGAAAGCCTTTCCACATCCAAGTGCTGTAATCAGACCGAACCGAAATTGAAGTGGTGAGCATAAATCTTGAGAGCGTTTGGGTAAGAATCCCCTGTTAGCGCCAGGGCGAATAGTGGAATTCTATTGAAATATGAACTTTCATAAATCTAGCATTCGGGATACGGTTCTTCGCTTGTCGCTCTAATCCATTAGGCGACCCCCTTCTTGTCCAGTTCCTACGCTAATCCTTCATACAAAAATGATAGAAACCCTTGGTACTTCGATTGGTAGCTATGCCCCAGATTTCGAGCTCCCCGGCACAGACGGCTCAGTGCATCACCTCGCTCACTATTTGAAAAATCAGCGCGCGATCGCAGTGGTATTCATCTGCAATGGGTGTCCTTACGTCAATCTGTACCTCGATCGTCTCAAACAACTCCAAGCCGAGTTTCGCGATCAAGGCTTTCTGATGATTGGCTTAAACCCCAACGATGAGCAGCAGTTTCCTCAAGATCGCTTCGAGCAGATGAAACCGTTTGCGGCTAAAAATCAGCTCAATTTTCTGTATTTGCGCGATGTGACTCAAGACGTGGCTCAGACGTTTGGTGTAGCCAAGACACCCCACGCATTTCTGATCGATCAAGCTGGGGTGCTACGCTATCGCGGTGCGATCGATGACAACGCCGAAAATCCGAAAGCGGTCAAACGTCAGTATTTAAGAGATGCGATCGCGCAGGTTCTCAAGGGTCAATCTCCGTCGCCTGCCTCGACCGAACCGATTGGCGGCTCGGTCAAATGGCGTGCATCTTAGCGGGCAGCGTCAGGCTTCGCGGGCGAAGCCTTTACCTTCGGTGCAGGAGTGGCGGCTTTTGGTGATGGTTTTAGCTTGGGTGCAGGCGAAGCGAGTGAGGTCGGAGCAGCAGGACTTGCCGTGACTTGCGGGTTTGGCTTCGTGCCTAAAATGCTAGCCGCACCCGTATCGTACACTCCTGCAACACAAGCAATCATCAGCGTCGCCAGCGTGCCAACGAACAACGCTTTCCAGCCCAAATCAGAAATATCTTTGCGCCGCGAGGGAATCAGCGCGATCGTACCACCAACAAAAATTCCGACGGAGGCGAGGTGAGCAAAGCCCGACAGCGCATAGCTGACGATCAGAACGGCGCGATCGCTAAGCGGATTGTCAGGGCGAGCAGCAGCTAGACCTAACGCCTGATACGACGGAATGGCGGTTTCAAACAAGCGGCGTCCGATCAGCACCGACGATTCCCAAAGCTCACTCCACTCCAGAGAAACGCCTGTCAAGACAGTAAACGGCAGAAATAACGCGCCTTCGATATTAGCAAGCGTCACCACTTTGAAGAAGTCACCCACCGCGCCCGGAATTCCGGCGAGACCTGCAAAGATTTGATTGATTAACGAAACGAGTCCCAGGATGAGGATCAAGACTGCCGCGATCGCGACTGCCATTTTGACGCCATCCAATGCACCGACGATCGCCGCATCAAGGGAATTCATCCGCTCGATCGGTTCTCCTCCAACCGTTTCTTGCACGCGCTCCGTCTTTTCTTCCTGAGGAACACCGCCCATCGTGAGGGGAATCTCGGTTTCTGGAACCAAAATTTTAGACAGGACAAAACAGGCCGGAATCGCAATAATCGACGCCGATACTAGATGTCCCAGAATGTTTGGAAAGACGGGACGCAGAAAGCTGACATAGATTGCCAATGTGGAAGAAGCCGCCGTTCCAAAGCAGCAGGACAGAATCGCGCAAAGTTCGCTGCGAGTCATCTTCGCGAGGTAAGGCTTAACGACGATCGCGGCTTCGATACCCACAAAAATATTTGCCGCGCCGCTGAGCGCTTCTGCTCCACTCAGCCGCATCGTTTGATAGAACGCTTTTGCAAATACGCCCGTAATCGCTTGAATGACGCCCAAGTTTTGCAGCAGTGCCATCAGTCCTGAAAAGAAGATGACCGTCGGCAGCGCTCGGAACGCAAAGATGTAGCCTAAATTGATGTCCGCAGGTTTTGTCGGAAGCGGCACTAAATTTTTGCCAAACACGAAACTCGCACCCGTATCTGCCGCCAAAAACACGCCGTCTAACAAACTACTAAAAACTTGAAGCGCCCACTGCGTTACGGGAAACCAAAACACAAGCGCTCCCAGCACAAGTTGAAGCAGAATGCCCATGAGCACAACGCGCCACGGGAAGAATTTCAGACGGCGGTTTTCTGAGAAGAGCCACGCGATCGCGCAAAGCCCAAATATGCCAAGCAGCGAAATGAGATTGAGGATCATAAGGGCAGTAGAAGCGGGGTAGGTATCGTCATTGACAATCTGTTCATACAGACGATACCCAAAAAATCTCTAGTTGGCACAAATTATTGACCCGGACGTCACACTTTGGGCGTGATGGCGAAATCGATGCTTGAAAGCTGTTACCCGATTAGAGCGGATGGTTAAAGATTGCTGAGCCATGCAGGCTGGGTAGAAGATTTGTCTCTACTGAGGAACTGAATGAAGCAAGCGATCCTTCGGAGCTTGCGGAGCAATCGCGCTTTTTTGATGCTTTTTATGGACGCGATCACCTTCAAAGCTCGATATTTCGAGTGCAGATGCTGAGATTTCGTCTTCAGATCCCAATCTTTCACCTTCAGAAGCCGAACTTTCGCCTTCTGAAGCCGGACTGTCAGGCTCTACACGTGGAACTCCGAGCTTTTTACTCGGAGAATGAAGCTCAAAGCTCGGTCTTCCGCCTTCAGAACTCGGAACTTCGAGCTTTTTACTCGGAGAATGAAGCTCAAATCCCGGTTTTTCGCCTTCAGAACTCGGAACTCCGAGCTTTTTACTCGGAGAATGAAGCTCAACTCTCAGTCTTTCGCCTTTAGAAGCCGAACCATCAGGCTCAGTTCAAAATAGATATTGAACCCTAGCACGATGCAGTCAGAAACCTGGAAAAATAGATATACGTAGTCAGCACAGGAGGTCTAATAGTATGTTTACTACAGAAATGACTCATGATGGACAAACTACAATTCCGGAAGACGTTCGTGAATTGCTAAATTTGCGACCTGGAGATCGGCTTGAGTTCGTTATTTCAGAGGACGGTAAGGTTTATTTACAGTCTGCAAAAATCGATGTGCGGGAGTTATCTGGAATGTTGTATAAACCGGGCAGAGATTCTGTTTCTGTTGAGGAAATGAATGAAGCGATCGCTCAGTGTGCTGGAGAATCAGATTGAAAGGGCTTGATACTAATATTATCCTTCGATATCTATTAAGGGATGATGAGGAACAATGGAGATTATCTGATCAATATATCAATAGTATTGTTGATACAGACAACACTTGTTTTATAAACAATATTGTTCTTTGTGAATTAGTTTGGGTATTACGATCCAGGTATAAACTCAGCAGAGAAGAACTGATTGATACAGTAGAAAAACTGCTGAGAACTAATATTTTTGTGTTTGAAAATCAGGAGGCTGCATGGTGGGCAGATCAACAAATAAAGCATGGAGGGGCTGACTTCTCAGACTATTTGATTCTGAAAGTGAACCAGCAGAAAAACTGTGTAGAGACAGCTTCTTTTGACGCGAAGTTAAGAGGAGTGAAAGGAATTAAATCACTCCAACTAGATCAGTGATTTACGACTTCAAAAATTAAATTAGATCTTAACTGGATTTGCTAAGGAAGGCTCTCGAATCAATCCTACTCCGTCTCTGCCAATTCCCTCATTCGGTCTAAAACACGTCATAATGAGCGAAACGCAACGCTGCAAATTCGCTACGCCATGATGGATGCTTTTGACCCGACTCCGCCTGCGTGGACTAAACCTGCCAGTCATTCTCACACTTTTACCTGCCCGACCTGCCGCAAAACTTCCACGGAAGCAACCCAAGTTTGGATTAATCGCCGCTCTCCTGTGTTTACAGAAGACTACCGGAAAAAGTGGCAAGAGTTTTATCAGTGTCAGTGTGGTCAAGTCTGGTGGGCGTGGAGCAACGATCGTCCCCCCTCCGAACTCGGACAGCGCGATCGCCCCACGCGAGATTTCTTCAATCCCTTCGAGGATTTCTAATGCGAAATCCATCCACTCACCGTTTGCCACAACAACCATCCGTTCAGTCCGGCAATTAAGATTGCAACCCCCCAACCCGTCAATTTGAGCCAAGTTGGATTGACAAAGGTTCCCATCAACTTACGATCGCTGGTAAACATCATGAGTGGAAACACCGCAAACGGAAGCTGTAAGCTCAGAATCACTTGACTGAGAATCAACAGATCCCCGGTGCGCTGTTCTCCAAACACCAGAATCGTGATCAGCGCAGGCACGATCGCAATCAACCGAGTGATCAAGCGTCGCAACCAAGGGGGCAGTCGGAAGCTCACAAACCCTTCCATCACAATTTGTCCGGCAAGCGTTGCTGTCAGCGTCGAACTTTGTCCAGAGGCTAAGAGCGCAAAGCCAAAGATCGCACTGGCTAGACCAACACCAAGTAGAGGCGACAGCAACTTGTAAGCATCCTGAATTTCTGTCACGTCGTGATTCCCGGATGTGTGAAAGGCAGCGGCTGCAACAATCAGAATTCCGGCATTGATCAGCAGGGCAAACCAGAGCGCCACTGTAGAATCAATCGTGCTGAATTTAATCGCTTCCCGTTTTTTCTTGATCGTGGGTTCAAATGCACGAGTCTGCACAATGGAAGAATGCAGATAGAGGTTGTGCGGCATCACCGTTGCGCCCAGAATGCCGATCGCGATGTAGAGCATCTCAGAATTCTTGACAATATCTAAGGTAGGGACAAATCCGCCCAGAATACCGCCAACACTGGGACGGGCAAACCAAACTTCGGCGGCGAAACAGAGCGCAATCGTACCGACCAACGTAATAATTAGCGCTTCGATATAGCGGAATCCTTTCGATTGCAGCAGCAACATCACCAGCACATCGAATCCCATGAGGCAAACGCCCCAAGCCAACGGCAAGCCAAACAAAAGTTGCAATGCGATCGCGCTCCCCAGAAGCTCGGCTAAGTCACAGGCTGCGATCGCGATCTCACACACAATCCAAAGGGCAAAACTAACCCGTGGACTAAATTGCTCATGGCACATCTGCGCTAAGTCACGCCCAGTCGCGATCCCAAGCCGCACACAGAGCGATTGCAGCAAAATCGCCATTAAATTCGAGAGCAAGATCACGCTGAGGAGCGCGTAGCCAAATCGAGAGCCGCCAGCAATGTCTGTTGCCCAGTTGCCAGGGTCCATGTAGCCGACCGACACGAGGTATCCCGGTCCGGCATAGGCTAAGAGCTTGCGCCAAAAGTTTTTAACGTTTGGAACCGCGACACTTCGATGCACTTCAGGAAGGCTTGGTCTCGGCGCTGAACTGTTAAACGACATCCGCTAAAATCCTTCAATTATGAAAGGAATATGAAAACAAGAATACGACAAAAACGAGAGCAATGTGAACTGAAGAGTTGTGTACTTTAGTATCTGGTTGAAAAAATGTTAAAGGACTGCTATACACAAGGCAAAACAAGCGCTTTAGCGAATTCAGCTCAATCCTATTGAATTGTGACTATCTAACTCGTCTTTCTTGAGAGTCAGAGCCGTTGTACCCATTGACGGAATTCAATGAAATTAAACCGAAGCACTTTGGCTACAATATTTGCAATTCGCAGAAGCAAATTGGCAGCGAATGTTTGCAGAACCCATACGGTAGCGATCGCATTTATGGCGGCAAAAGCAAAAACAAAGCAGTACCCTTTCAGATACTTCTAATTGTCAATGGTGAATCGCTCGAATTCCTATCGCTGGTACTTCCCGCACTTTGATAGTTCAATACTTTGGCAGTGAGGTGCGACTAAATAATCTTGATTGCTACTTCTGCTGAACGAATCAAGCGATCGGATACTCTCCTAGCGGTAATATCGCAGGGTTAGCGCTAGCGTTTTGTGAAGTCTGAGTAATAAAGCTGGTAACAATGGTTAGCGCGATCGCACTAGAGAAAGTCGATCCTAGACGATGAAGAGTAGACGAACGAATCGACCGTTCATCTGTGCAAATTGAACGCATAATCAATTAGCTCCTATGGCTATGTCAGTAGTCAGGGAGTCAGGGCTAGAGTAAGTACGCCAATACTTCTCTAGTCCGTTCTATTGAACGCTAGTCTAGCAACACGGGATCAAAAATACTACTGTTTGACTAGTTTTTTATTGATTGAGTAGTGCTTTTAGGTTGGGTGAGAGGATAACCCTTTCTCTCATAAGGTAAATGCATCTAGAACTAACTTTGGCTCTTAGATCTGACGAGCTAACGATAGCGCTGACCGGACATGGATGATCTTAACAACGCAGCCAGTGATGTTGATGTTCTGTTGGACGCGGTTGCTAGCAGCATTAGGAAAGTGGCTTATCAACTAAGCTCTTTAGCCCGTTTAGATATATGTCCTCAAGTGTTTTAAGGAACTCCTCGGAAAAATGTGGGGATTCGACCTCAGTACGATAAATGGAGGTTCCATCAACCATTACAACAAGCTCGTTACCAACTATTTTTATCAGGAACGAAGGAACGAATCTGTGATCATGAGTTGAAAAATGTGCGAAACCAAGATCGTTTCGCAGCCCATCAACAAAATTGACGTGACCAGTTTGATAGGAGGTGTAGGTTGGCTGGATGCGTTCCAGAATCTCGGAATGTACATCGCGGATTTCCTGCATTGCGAGCTCATAAAGACGACGATTCCTAAGTAGCTCTTGATCCACTTTTGAGTTCAATGATGAAACTATATCGTTGATACTTATACTGCCTTCGTTAGGGTCAGAGTTATCATGCATATCAATTAGTCTCTTTAAGGATTCTTTCATCTCATGCGTACTTGTAAATCGGTCAGAAAGCTTTTGAGAGAATGATTTATCAAAGAAGTCACTCAATGCTGAAAATCTTCCATCAAAAGCGCATTTCAGTCTTTCAACAGTAGCCATTCGCTGATGCGGCATTCTTCCTTCCTCATCAATCAGGACAGACGGAGACACTGATGTAATTAAGTAATAAAGAATGCCGCCTAAGAATGATATGTCGCTTCTCTTATCTTGCTTTGCAGTACTGTAGGCACTCATTTCAGGTAGACGCAGGAAGCGGTTTCCAAGCTCCTGTGAATAATCAGTCTCGAAGCCACCAATAATACCTTCTTTGTAGCTAATTCCAAAGTCAAGCAAGACTGGCATTAATGCACTGGATTTTCTTAAAACTATGTTGTCCGGCTTTATGTCTCTATGAATCCATTCATTTGAATGGCAGTATTCAACGGCATCAATAAGCTGGAGTAGCACTGTAGATGCATCCTTGAATTCCATGTACCCATGAGTACCAATGTATTCAGTGAGATTTTGTCCCTCTATATAATCGGTAACCAGATATAGTTTGTACTCAGAATCTTGATGGTGAAGTGCGTTGCTTTCTATCAATTTAGGAATAAGCTTATGGTTCGTAGTTGCATACGCTGTAGCTTCACGAAAAAACCGAGCGCGACGCTCCATATCGCCTTGACGACTCAACATTTTTAGGAAGCAGCGCTGCCCAGTGGAATTATTCTTGACTAACTTAGCAGTGGCTTGACCTCCACTATCGAGTTCTCGCTCGGTTGTCCAGTTCTCATCCCACTTCCTTGAATTTGACCAGTGTTGCATTTCTTGCAGTTCTATGGGACTCGCCAGCTTGCTTAAACTCGATGCTTGTTTGTCATTGATAAAACTCTATCTATAAGCGCATATCCATCAGTTCTGTGAATGTTTCGGCTGAGATTCACTGGCAAGCTTACACACCCCAGAAAATATCATTATGTTATTTAATTATGATATTTCCCAACTAGAACACGTGATCTAGAAAGTTACTCTCTGTTGATAGAGAAATCCTAGAGAGTCTAGTGTAGGGCTAGGAAGTTTTGACATAAGCCTAGGTTGTGTTGATAATTATGTGAAGTTGGGCTGAATAAGCTAAAAGGCGATG
>NZ_JCACKG010000285.1:0-2358 GCF_059505265.1 Myxacorys chilensis
TCGCTTGGCCTGCCGCAAGGGACACGACCGGCCAGGAGGCTCAACGATGAAGATCGCGCGTGCATTCACCACCGAAGGGCGGGATGCTTACGAGGGCATTCCATTCCGCACGACCGCTTCGGAAATTCGCAATCCGGATGGCACCGTCGTGTTCAAGCTCGACGCCCTCGAGGTGCCGGAGGCCTGGAGCCAAGTCGCCGCGGACGTGATCGCGCAGAAGTACTTCCGGAAGGCCGGCGTGCCGTCGCAGACCCAGGCGGCCGCCGAGGACGAGGTGCCGGTCTGGCTGCGCCGCTCGGTTCCCGCGGAGGGAGCGACCTTCGCCGGCGAGACTTCGGCCCGTCAGGTCTTCGACCGGCTGGCAGGCGCCTGGGCCTACTGGGGGTGGAAGGGCGGCTACTTCACCGATGAATCGGACGCGCGCGCTTACTATGACGAGATGCGGCACATGCTCGCCCGCCAGATGGGCGCTCCGAACTCGCCCCAGTGGTTCAATACCGGCCTTCACTGGGCCTACGGCATCGACGGCCCGGCGCAGGGCCATTACTACGTCGATTTCGAGTCGGGCGAGCTCGTCCGCTCGCAGTCGGCCTACGAGCATCCCCAGCCCCACGCCTGCTTCATCCAGAGCGTTGCCGACGACCTCGTGAACGAGGGTGGGATCATGAACCTCTGGGTCCGCGAGGCGCGGCTCTTCAAATACGGTTCGGGCACGGGCACCAACTTCTCGCTGCTGCGCGGCGAGGGCGAGAAGCTCTCGGGTGGCGGCCGGTCCTCCGGCCTCATGGGCTTCCTCAAGATCGGCGACCGCGCGGCGGGGGCGATCAAATCGGGCGGCACCACGCGCCGCGCGGCCAAGATGGTGATCGTCGATGCCGATCACCCCGATATCGAAGCCTTCATCAATTGGAAGGTCATCGAGGAGCAGAAGGTGGCAAGCCTCGTCGCCGGCTCCAAGATGCACGAGAAGCGACTCAATGCGATCTTCGCGGCGATCCGGGCCTGGGATGGCCGGGCCGAGGACGCCTATGAGCCGAGCGTGAACGGCGCGCTTCGCGACGCGATCCGCGACGCCAAGAATTCTGCAATCCCGGAGACTTACGTCAAGCGCGTGCTCGATTACGCAAAGCAGGGCTTCGACTCGATCGAGTTTCCAACCTACGACACCGATTGGGACTCCGAGGCCTACGCCTCCGTCTCGGGCCAGAACTCCAACAACTCGATCCGCGTCACCGACAGCTTCCTGCGCGCGGTGGAGCAGGACGCGGACTGGAACCTGATCGCCCGTGTGGGCGGAAAGGTCGTCAAGACCATCAAGGCGCGCGACCTCTGGGACCAGATCGGTCACGCCGCCTGGGCCTGCGCCGACCCCGGCATCCAGTTCCACGACACCGTCAATGCGTGGCACACCTGCCCGGCCGACGGCCCGATCCGGGGCTCCAACCCCTGCTCGGAATACATGTTCCTGGACGACACCGCCTGCAACCTCGCCTCCCTGAACCTGCTGACTTTCTGGTCCGGCGACCAGTTCGACGCCGACCGCTACATGCACGCCGTCCGCCTCTGGACGCTGACCCTCGAGATCAGCGTGCTCATGGCGCAGTTCCCCTCGAAGGAGATCGCACAGCTCTCCTACGAGTTCCGGACGCTGGGGCTCGGCTACGCGAACATAGGCGGGCTCCTGATGAACATGGGGCTGCCCTACGACAGCCGGGAGGGACGGGCGCTCTGCGGGGCACTGACCGCGATCATGACCGGCGTGGCCTACGCTACCTCGGCCGAGATCGCTTCCGAAGTCGGGCCCTTCGCCGGCTATGAGAAGAACCGCGAGCACATGCTCCGCGTCATACGGAACCACCGGCGCGCGGCCCATGGACAGGCCGGAGGCTACGAGGGGCTGGCGGTGAAGCCCGTGCCGCTCGATCACGAAGGCTGCCCTGACACGCGGCTCGCCGTGCTTGCCATGCAGGCCTGGGACGAGGCGCTGAGCCTGGGGGAGGCGCATGGCTACCGGAACGCACAATCGACGGTGATCGCGCCGACCGGAACGATCGGCCTCGTCATGGACTGCGACACGACCGGGATCGAGCCCGACTTCGCGCTCGTGAAGTTCAAGAAGCTCGCCGGCGGCGGCTACTTCAAGATCATCAACCAGTCGGTTCCCGCCGCCCTCGAGAAGCTCGGCTACTCGTCGTCGCAGATTGAGGAGATCGTGAGCTACGCCGTAGGTCACCGCACCGTCGGGAACGCCCCGGGGATCAACCACACGTCTCTGATCGGGCATGGGTTCGGCCCCGAGGAACTCGACAAGATCGAGGCGGCGCTCCCGCAGGCCTTCGACATCCGCTTCGTGTTCAA
>NZ_JCACKG010000286.1:0-1868 GCF_059505265.1 Myxacorys chilensis
AGGTGAACCTTGGCCCGACGCTCTTCAACGCGATGGTGGAGACGGGCTACAACATCACGAACCGGCACGCGATTCCCAACAGCTTCTGCATCGACACGCCGGCGGGCGCCTACAACCTTGCGGGCTACGACTTCACTCCGCCGCTCGCGTCGCGCTTGGCGCTTCCGCAGGCCGCGCATGCCGACGGACAGGCGACAACGACCACCAGCAACCAGTACAATAACAACTCCCGGGGCCCAATCGAGAACGATACCAGCAACGAGGGCAACGTGCCCTGCGTCCGCGACGAGCGGAACTTCGTTCGCCCCCCGTCGCAGGACATCGCGGAATTGCAGGGCTGGATCGGCCAACTGAACGCCTTCGGAAACACCTCCATTACGCGCGGCATGGACATCGGGCTGATGCTCCTCGATCCGAGCTCCGCCGCCCTCTATGACCGCCTGATCGCGTCCGGGAGCATGCAGGCCAATCTGGGGGATCGTCCCTACGCCTACGACCGTCCCAACACCCTCAAGGTGATCGTCGTCATGTCGGACGGCGACCACGTGGCGTCCCGCTTCATCGAGACCACCGGCACCGACGGCCGCTACAAGACGGGCAACTCGCCCATCTGGCGCAGCGGCACGGGCAACTCGGCGCGTTATTCGATCCTGCACGACCGCGCCAACACGAACGAGGACTATTGGGTCCCCCATACGGGCCAGTGGCTGACGGAACCCTATAGCGACAGCGACGGCGATGACGACGACGACATCGGCGTGGTCGTGCGGCTCACCTGGGATCAGGTCTGGGGGGGCGATGGCAGCAGCGCGCTTCCCGGCCTGAGGGTCAGATGGGTCGCGTGGCAGCTCTACGCCCGCGCGCTCGGCACGAGCAACTCGAATCGGACCAGCGTCTACAACACCTGGGTGAACAACTTCACGGGCGACACCAGCGTATCCAACATGAACACGACCCTCCAGCAGAGCTGCACTCAAGCCAAGAATGCGGGAGTGATCGTCTATGGCATAGCGCTGAGCGCGCCAGCGGGTGGCCAGACGCAGATCCGCAACTGCGCCTCCTCCACCTCCCATTACTTCTACACGACAAGCTCCGAACTCGGGACGACGTTCAACGCGATCGCCGCACACATCAATGCCCTGAGGCTGATACGATGATCCGCTTCCTTCGCCGCTTCATCCATTCGGAGAACGGCGCGGCCACGATCGAGTTCGTGCTCTGGTTCCCGCTGTGCTGGTCGCTCTTCCTTTGGAGCTTCGAGCAGGGGATGTACCTGGCCCGCCAGGCCGCTCTCGATCGCGCGGTCGACCTGGCGGTGCGCGACGTGCGCTTGGGCAGCTTCGGCGAGCTGCCGACGGCCACCCTGCACAACGCGGTCAAGGAGCGGGTCTGCGCCCTCACGATCATGATCCCGGACTGCCTGAATCAGGTGAAGCTGGAACTGCAGCGCGTGGACCCGCGCAACTGGAGCATGATCGGAGGCGCTGCCGACTGCGTGGACCGCGCCGCGCCGGGTCAGCCGGCCGACCGGTTCACCGCCGGCCAGTCGAACGACCTCATGGTGCTGCGGGCCTGCGCGCTCATCGATCCCACCTTCCCCACCTCGGGCCTTGGCGCCCGGCTAGAGAAGGTCAGCGGGGGAGCCTACGCGCTGGTGTCCGTCACCAGCTTCGCCATCGAACCCACGAGCGACTGATGCGCCTGTTTCGCCCTCCCGCCCGCTTTGCCCGCGACGAAAGCGGCAGCGTCACCATCGAAGCGGTCCTGATGCTTCCCCTGCTCGTCTGGGTGCTCCTGGCCACGCTGGTGTTCTTCAAGGGGTTCCACATCCTCTCGCTCAACGTGAAGGTCACCTACACCATCGGCGA
>NZ_JCACKG010000286.1:1878-2357 GCF_059505265.1 Myxacorys chilensis
GGAGGACGCGCCCATCACGCCCGAGTACATGGACAGCATGTACGCTCTCCAGAGGGCGATGACCGGATCGGGGGAGCCTCGCAGCCTGCGGGTCACCGCGGTCAGCTTCCGTTCATCCGACGAAACGTATCAGGTGGTCTGGTCGGAGGCGCGCGGCGGCGCGGAGCCGCATACGGATGCGTCCATCGCCGCCCTGGCCGACACGCGCCTGCCGGTCATGTCCGACGGGCAGGTGACCATCCTGACCGAGACCTGGCTCGAGCACACCCCGTTGTTCGTCAGTTGGGTGGGCCTTGAGGGACTGACGTTCCATGAGGTCGTCACGACCCGGCCCCGCGCCCCGCAGTTCTGCTGGAACGACAGCGACAACCCGGCGACTTGGACGCGGGACAACACCGTCTGCAGCGCATGACGCCCTGAGTGCCGCAGCCCCGAAAACACCGAGGTCCGGAGGCCCGGCTCGGCCGTCCGACTGGCCT
>NZ_JCACKG010000287.1:0-37762 GCF_059505265.1 Myxacorys chilensis
GAGGGCAGGTCATCAGGAATCCTCCTTGATGCATCATCCTCTATTATGCAACACCAAAAATCATATGGTAGTTGCCGAAACTACCATATAGCCTCCATTCCGCCCTTTAACTGGCACACTCAAAATATTAAAACTGAAGCCCTCTCCCTGAAAAGATTCCAGAAATTATTGGTTCCCTTGAACTAAAGAACAGCGATTCTCAATCAAATCGCCTCATTCTCAATAAGTTTGGGGCGATCGTTATGAAGCTGATTGCTTCGTCGTTAATAGTCAATGTGCCAGTGGAAAGGGCGAAACGTCGGGTATAGCTTCGGCCCTAGCAACCTCATTTAAAGGACAAGAGCGCAAAGTAAAGCCCTGCACTCTTGTCTTGAAGTGGAGTTTTACATCCCAGCTCTAAATTGCGTGACTGCTTCGGTGTAGCGAATGGGCAGCACATACTCCAGGTTCTCGTTGGGGCGGGCAATGATGTGAGTTGACAGCACTGAGCCGCCCTTAACCCGCTTGATCGACTCAATGCCCGCAGTGATCGAGGCCTGAACTTCGGAAACATTGCCCCGGACGATGACGGTGACTCGACCACTGCCGATTTTTTCGTAGCCCACTAAGGTAACCTGAGCCGCTTTCACCATGGCATCCGCCGCTTCAACAACCGCGGGGAAACCCAGGGTTTCAATCATTCCAATAGCAATTGACATAAAGATACATTTAACCTTTTTGATGGTTTTGATGGTTGATGGACACCCAGGTATCCGTCACTGATTCCATGTGAACGGATCCGCCTGATGGGTTGATACCGTGCCCAACCCATATTCGTCAGGTGTCCTTTGTTGCCTGTTTTATAGAATGCCGTGCGTGTTAACTGAGTACGGTGGTAGTAGCTCTAGAATCACACACCAAAGCCTTCGCACCCAATAGCGTTGCGCAGCACCATCAATAAAATTCAGGATACGGTGTCAAATAAAATCTTGATTTCTCAAAAGTGTATCTAATACATTAAGTGTAACGCTGTTCAGTCACGACATGGAATCGAGAGCGGAAGTCTTTTTGAGCTTCACGTTTCTCTCTATACTACAAAAACTTGTGATCCTGCGGTTGAGCGCGATAGTTGCAAAATGCAAAATTAGAAGCTGTTTGTAAATGTATATAAAGCAGAAGTTACTTTAGGTGGCAGATGCGCGATTGCGCCTATTGCCAATCGGGATCCCGCCAATGCACAGAGTCAACGCTTTTTCGATGGTAGTCCTAATTTCTTCCGGAAGTCATCTTAGGCTAAGTTGGATATTTGCAGGTGGAGTAATTCATGCCCTGCTGCTAAACGCGATCCTTCGGAGCTTGGCATCGCCAATCGGGTTAGCCATCTACAACTTCCTCAAAACACGAGATGTCCCAAGAGCGCGATTGGCTCAGACAGGCTCGGAAGGATCTTGCATCAAGCTGAAATGACCTTGAGCCGCTTCAAGTTGGAGGCGTTTTTTTAGCCGATAGGACGTGTGTTACCTGGCTGTATTTAAGCCAAAACCTATATAACACGGCAGTAACACACTCAGCAAAAACGAAGATTTCTTTCTAAAGCTGGTTTAGAAAGAAATCTTTGATGCAACCATGGGCATCGCTTGAACAGCATTCGGTTGCTTGTCGGTTTTGGACATTTTTTGGCTATTGTTCAAAGCCTGAATTCTGAAACCAATGGGCAGTGAGGGACTCGAACCCGCGACATCCTGCTTGTAAGGCAGGCGCTCTACCAACTGAGCTAACCGCCCGCTTGCTTGCGCTTAATTAATATAGCAAACTATTGAGCGAGAATCAATTACAACTTGAATTGTCTTTATAAATTGCTCATGCCTTCTGGTCGCACCCACGACAGCATCACATTATGGAGTCTCCCGATCGTCGCAGGTTCGGCATTTGGCTTAACTCAGAGCGGAACCTTGACCCTACTCGTGTCAGGCGCGTTTCTGTTTAGTGGGCTGATGTTTGGTCCTGATTTAGATATTCACTCGCAGCAGTATAAGCGGTGGGGCGTGCTGCGCTGGGTGTGGCTACCCTATCGCAAAAGTATGCGGCATCGCTCAGTTCTATCTCACGGGTTTCTAGTAGGAACGCTGGGACGGATTGTATATCTTGTCATTTGGGTGAGTTTGGCGGGCGGCGGCGTCATTCTCATCAGCGCGATCGCTCAACAAATTCTGGGTCTAACCACCGCCTGGCACATTCCTGCTCAGCACCAGTTCTCTAGCAGTACACAGGTCGTATGGCAAACCGCGCAGCGTTATCCTCAAGAACTATTGGCGATCGCGCTTGGCTGTGAACTAGGGGCAATGAGTCACAGTCTAAGCGATTGGATAGGTTCTGAGATAAAGCGGTGGAAGAAACAAAAGAAACGCTAAGGAAGCGCTAAAGTATGGAGGGTTTATTTCCTTTGCATTTGCATTATGAATAATCGTTCTGCATCGCTAGACGCCTTGCAACAACTGATCGAAGTGGTGGCAAGACTCCGAGATCCGGACGGGGGATGCCCGTGGGATTTGGCACAGACACCGCAATCGTTGATGCCTTATGTGATTGAAGAAGCGTATGAAGTGGTAGACGCGATTCGGACGGGGGATGAGGATGCGATCGCAGATGAATTGGGCGATCTGTTGCTTCAAGTTGTGTTGCAAGCTCAGATTGCTAAAGATGCGGGACAGTTTGATCTGGCGGTAGTGGCTCAGAAGATTACAGCAAAACTGATTCGTCGTCATCCGCACGTTTTTTCTAATCTTGAGGTTGAGACGCTCGACGAGGTTGGTCAAAATTGGGAGCAAATTAAAGATGCAGAGAATCCCACAGAGGCGCGGTTAAGTCATAAGCTGAAGCGCTATGCGCGATCGCTACCCCCGTTAATGGCGGGAATGAAAATCTCTAAAAAAGCGGCAAAAGCGGGATTTGAATGGGAAACGATTGATGGCGTGTGGGATAAATTTGATGAAGAATTAGCTGAATTTAAACACGCGCTGCAACACGAAAGTCAAGAGAATCAGCAGGCTGAATTAGGAGATTTATTATTCACCGTTATCAACTTGGCGCGTTGGACGGGTCTTGATCCAGCAGCAGCGCTGCAAGGCACGAATGAACGCTTTATTAAGCGGCTAATGTTAATAGAAGAGGTTACAGATCGTCCATTGTCAGAGTATTCACTAGATGAATTGGAAGAACTTTGGCAACAGGCAAAATCAAAGATCGCTAAGGCTAATTCAGATTCTTGACGGTTGTAGTTTTGACTGATCTACAGTGATAAAAGTTATCAAAACTTTCAGAAAAGGTTTGGTCTGCCTTCTCTGCCAAACTGATATTATTCTGATGCATCATAAAACCCGCCTCTAAAGCGGGTTTTGTGGATATAAGCGAATTTGAATTGTTGAGCTTTTACCTCAACCGTGAGAAGTAGACAGTCGTGAAGGCACTACGTTGAAAACCATTTCACTTCTCATGCCGCAACGATCGCTTATTTCTTGCCGTTGGTGTGTTCTGCTGTTGTCAGCATTCGTTCTGCCACCTTGTCGGGAACCTCCTGTAAATGATCAGCCTCCCACTGGAAGAAGCCTACACCTAGGGTGTGCGATCGCAGTTCCACAATCAGATCATGCATTTCGGCCTGCGGCAACAGGGCAGTCACCTCGTCCCAGCCGCTCCAATTCGCTTTCGCGTCGTAGCCCAAAATCTGACCGCGACGCCCGCTCACGATCCGCAATACTTTCGAGGTGAAATCTGTCGGAACTGAGACGGTAATTCGGACGATCGGCTCTAACAAAATAGGTTCACATCGAATCATGCCTTCTTGCATCGCAATGCGAGCTGCTTGCTTAAAGGCTTGCTCAGAGCTATCTACGCTATGGTATGACCCGTTGGTGAGTGTGACCGAGACATCAACCACCGGAAATCCTAACGGACCTTGAGCGAGGAAATCCCGCACGCCCATCTCTACACCCGGAATGTATTGTTTCGGAACCACGCCGCCCACGATCGTTTCGGCAAACTTGAAGCCTTCCCCACGCGGCATTGGTTTGATGTCGAGATACACGTCTCCAAACTGACCGTGTCCGCCCGTTTGGTGCTTGTAACGTCCGTGGGAGCTGAACGTCTTCCGCACGGTTTCTTTGTAAGGCACTTGCGGTTTGCTCGTCTTCATGGGCAAGTTGTATTTCCGACGCAACCGATCAAGCGCGACTTGCAAATGGATTTCGCCTTGACCCCACAAAATAATTTCATGGGTATCGGAGTGTTGTTCCCAGTGCAGTGCACAATCTTCTTCTAACAGTTTCGCTAAGGCACTGGTCAGTTTTACTTCGTCGTTGCGTTTTTCGGCAGTCATGGCGACCGCAAAGACCGGATCGATTCGTTCCGCTCTTGGAAGTTCGTTTAGGTGCTGGTCTTGAGCAGTTAAGGTATCGCCCGTCTGAATTCCCTCTAGTCGTCCTAAGGCAACAATCTGTCCTGCGCGGGCTTGGTTGAGGGTCGTTTGCGGCTGACCCAACTCGTAGATGCCGCCGACTCGGACGCCGTTGAGGGTCATGCCGTCTGCGATCGTACCTTGCCAAATTCGCACCAGCGATAGCTTGCCGCCTTGCGGAGTGAAATAGGTTTTCAGCACTTGCGCGAGCGGTGTACTAGCACTGAGGGTTATGCCGCGCCGTTCGGCTGTAGTTTCAGGTTCGGGGGCTTCTCTGACCAGCGCGTCAAGGAGCGGACGCACGCCAAAATCGCGATCGGCAACGCCAAAGAAGACAGGCACGATCAGATCTGCGCCCAGTTCCAATTTCAAATCTTGAACGATTTCTTCTTCGGATGGATTAATTTCTTCTAGCAATTCCTCTAGCAAGTGATCATCGAAGTTCGATAGCGTTTCTAGCATTTCCATCCGCGCCATCTGTTCTTGCTCTTTTAAATCATCTGGAAACGCAACCGGATCAGCCGCTGCGCCTAGATGATAGTGATAGGCTTGCTCACTCACTAAATCGATGAATCCAGTCAACGATTCACCGCGTCCGATTGGGTACTGGTGCGGCACAAGGGGACGGCTCGATACCGTTTTGAGCGCGTGCAGCACATCCATAAAGTCCACATCGGCGCGATCCATCTTATTGAGAAACACGAGATGCGGAATTTCCCAATCGTCTAGATATTTAAATAATGGTGCAAGCGTGAGAACGCGGTCTACAAGCGGTTCGCACACGACCACAACTGCATCGACTCCTACAAGGGCATTCAAACTTTCTTGAGCAAACTCAATCGAACCGGGGCAATCGAGAAACGTAAACCGCACATCTTGATAATTGGTACTCGCCACGTTGACTTCAACGCTCATCTGGCGATCGCGGGATTCTTGAGCACTATCTCCAACGGTGTTTTTGTCTTGAACGTTGCCTTTGCGGGACACAGCGCCTGTGACCCACAGCAAACTTTCTAACAGCGTCGTTTTGCCACTGAGATAGGGACCCACGATCGCCACACTTCGGATACCGGAGGTTTGGTTGGCTTTCATACGAGTTCTCCTTAAAAAAATAAAAGGATGACTGTTCGTTCTGTAGAAGAAATGATTTGCCTCTGCAAATGTCTGAGAGGGTTCGCTATGCGAAATCTGTCGAATCGCAGTCCTGCATTTAGCAGTTTAAGGGCGGCAAAATCTAATTTTTTCTACAAGAGTACCGAGGGAGATTTAAATGTTAATTTCCACGGTTAGAAGCGAGTCGAAATTAACAGCATTCCCTCTTTTATAGAGGTTCTATTTAGTTTGAATGGGTAGTGCAGAAATTATGGAGCGATTAGAAGGTTGAGAAGCAAATCAACGGTTTTTCTTAATAAATTAGGGGTGCTTAATGCACCCCTAATCCTGATTTACCGATGATCCATTTTCATAACAACTTTGTCGTTGGCTCTGCCGTTGGACTGGGCATTGTGGTGCGTGTGCCCATTGTTTTTACGCGGTTGAATCACACCATATCCACCGTGATTGCGCTCATATATAACGTTAATCTCTCCCGTCTCTGCGTTTTGAAACATGTAGAAGTCGTGATCGACCAACTCTAGCTGCTCTAGAGCTTCGTCAAGAGTCATGGGCGGCATCGCGAAATACTTTGTTCTAACGACGCTAGGAGGAAGTTCTGGAGTGCGATCGAGGTTCAGGTCTGTAACAACGGGCTGATCAATCAGGGCTTCGGCAGTTTTAATGGGTTCATGCCGTCGATCGGCTCTCTTCTCTTTATACTTTCGCAGTTGTCTCGCTATTTTATCGGCTACTAAATCGATACTGGCGTAGAGATTTTCGCTGGCTTCTTCGGCTCTAACGATCGCGCCATTGACGTAGATTGTCACTTCAGCAATTTGTTTTGGAATTCGAGGGTTTCGGGCAACCGAGAGATGAACATCAACTTCTGTGGTTAGCGTTTGAAAGTGATTAACCGCTTTCTCAATTTTCTGGCGGACGTAATCACGAATCGCATCAGTAATCTCGATGTTCTTTCCCTGGATAACAAGCTTCATAAGCTGCATTCCCCTGAAACGTTGGGTGTTCTTTAACACTAACACTTCGTATTCTGGCGAACAGCCTCGTTTAGAATCTTTTGCATCTATTGACAATTCTTGATGTGTGAAACTTCACAACTTAGGTAGGCTCCTACTTGATCTTTCAATCAATTTGAATCACTGTATAGTGTTGGGTCATTATTAGTAAATTGCTGCCAACCGTGTCATCTCTCCAGCCTCGCGCTTGCTGTCTCTACAATCGAGGATTAGTGCCCTATCAGCAAGCGTGGGATTGGCAACAGATGCTGGTGCGCGATCGCAAGCAAGACCCGACGTTAAACGATGTTTTAATTCTGCTAGAGCATCCTGCCGTTTATACTCTCGGACAAGGCGCAGACCCTAGTTTTCTCAAGTTCGACCCAGCTCAATCGGGCTACGAGTTGCATCGAGTCGAGCGGGGTGGCGAAGTGACCTATCATTGCCCTGGACAACTCGTGGGCTATCCGATTTTAAACTTGCAGTATTACCAGAAAGATTTGCATTGGTATTTGCGGCAATTAGAAGAAGTCGTGATCCAAGTGCTGGCAGGATATGGACTTGAAGGCACACGAATTCCGGGATTAACAGGGGTTTGGGTAAACGGGCGTAAACTAGCGGCGATCGGCATTAAAGTCAGCCGTTGGATCACAATGCACGGCTTTGCACTGAATGTAAATCCAAATTTGAGCGGGTTTCATCAGATCGTGCCGTGTGGCATTGAAGACAAGCCCGTTGGAAGTCTAGAGCAGTTTGTGCCGGGAGCCAAGATAGAACGGGTGAAGGAAGAGCTTGCGATCGCGTTTAGTGATGTATTTAAGGTGCAACTGATCAAAGCAGACTAGCATTGGCCCGACCGTGTTGAGCGCAACAACGCCATCAAATCACTTCTACTTCCAAAATCAAATACTTTTATTGAGCAGTCTGTGATGCCAGCGGCGAACTTGCATCTTCTGTAGAATTAGGACTCGATAATAACTGCTCAGACATGGCAAGCACTGAACATGCCATCCCGCTCATGACCAGCATTTCACCGCCATCTTCTAAGAAGCCAAGCACCGGGTTAAGCGCGGGAATGGGAACCGAGTTGTGAATCAGATCTATAACAACTCCAAACATCGCTAAAGCAAACAGCATTACGGTCAGATTTTTAGAAAATTTTCTAAAGCTGCGATCGCCAAAGCGATAGGCAATCGCAATAGAAACCAAAATTAGAAGAGCAGCGCTAAAAGAAACAGCAATTTCACCAAAATCGCTTGTGGCAATACCCAGAATGCTAGGAACTTCAAGTCGTTGAGCTAATAGAGCGCCTCCCCGTTCATGAATGCTAGCCGAATCATCGAGCAACAGATAAAAGAATAGGAGGCACCAACTGAGATAGCTATACGATCGCGTTCTTAGGGCTATGAATCCTAGTAACAATGCACTCCAGTATTCTTTTAGGTACTGAAATATTTCTGCATACCCTCTGTCTGTTTCGATAGAAAACCTACCTTGGGTTCCTAGACCTAGGTGCAGATCAATAAAATGAAGAATAAAAAAACTGATGTCGGTTACTAACAACAAATAAAATATTCTGGTGACTTGATTGTTGGCTTGTATATTTAACTTTCCCAAGATTGTTTTCATCGAAATTCCTCCAATTTGCGAGTAACCTTTGAGCCGAAGAAACATTTGCGGTTGGTAAGCGACGCACAAAAAATCGTCGACCTTGGGATGTGCTGAAATGGCTAGAATTCTCCTGATTTTTGATAGCGCAAGTTCGCGATCGCTGGACAAATCGCCTGAAGATACTGCTCTGTAGTTTAACCTGTATTTAATTAATTCATAACCAACTCATAATCAATTTATAATCAAACTTTTCAAATCCCACACCAATTCAAAAAATAATAGTTACAGATAAATGTTTCTATTAGGGCATGGCAATGCCTTGCTTCTACGAGAATCTGTCATATTGATGAATGAAACTGGTATCACCACAGCAATACGAAACTATATGAATACGAAAATAGGCGCTCCTACAGGAGCGCCTATGACTGCTTATTTGATTGTCAGTAAAGGATGCCTTGACTGCGATACTTCTCTTTGAAGCTACTTCATCGTTCCGGCATAGATCGCACGATCGCCTAACTCATCCTCGATTCTCAGGAGCCGATTGTATTTTGCAACTCGCTCACTGCGACACAATGACCCTGTTTTAATTTGTCCTGCTCGCGTTGCAACCGCAAGATCTGCGATCGTTGTGTCTTCTGTTTCACCTGAACGATGGCTAATGATCGAGCGATACCCATTTCGCAATCCTAAATCGATTGCTTGCAGCGTTTCAGTTAGCGTACCAATCTGGTTAAGCTTGATCAGAATTGCATTTCCGGCTTGACTATCGATTCCTTTCTGCAGACGGGTAATGTTGGTCACAAACAGATCATCGCCAACGAGTTGACAGCGATCGCCAATCTTTTGAGTCAGCGCTTGCCAGGTTTGCCAATCATCCTCATGCAGTCCGTCTTCGATAGAGATGATTGGATACTGACTTGCCAGTTTTGCCAAATACTCCACCATGTCCGCTTGGGAATGAGCAGTTCCATCGTAGGTGTACTGCCCGTCTTTGTAAAATTCGCTGGCAGCAACATCGAGCGCTAATGAAACCTGTTCACCAGGCTTGTATCCGGCTTTCTCGATCGCCATGATTAGCAGATCTAAGGCCGCTTGATTCGATTCTAAATTGGGCGCAAATCCGCCTTCATCTCCAACACCTGTTAGTAAGCCTTTGTCGTGCAAAACACCACTGAGCGAAGCAAACACTTCGGCTCCCCAGCGTAACGCTTCTCGAAACGAAGGCGCTCCGACTGGAACAATCATAAATTCTTGAAAATCGACGTTGTTATCCGCGTGAGCGCCGCCGTTAATCACATTCATTAGGGGAACAGGCAACACGTTCGAGAGTGGGCCGCCTAGAAAGCGATAAAGCGGCAAACCGAGCGCGTCGGCTCCCGCTTTAGCTGTCGCTAACGAAACCGCCAAAATTGCGTTTGCACCCAAATTCGATTTGTTGGGAGATCCATCAATTTCGATCATCGTGCGATCGACGAGTTCCTGATTCACAGCATCCAAGCCGATCAGTTTGGGCGCAAGAATATCTTGCACATTCTTCACCGCTTTGAGAACGCCTTTACCGCCATAGCGACTCTTATCGTCATCGCGCAATTCGTGCGCTTCAAAGCTTCCCGTCGAAGCGCCGCTGGGCACTTGAGCAACGCCGACCGCGCCACCCACTAAATAAACCTCAGCTTCGATCGTCGGACGACCGCGCGAGTCCAGAATCTCACGGGCGCGAATCGACTCAATGGCAGTATCGAGGATGTCAATCATAGGGAAGTAAACCTCACAAGAGAGTAGGAGTATGGAGTAGAGGGGGACAAGGGTGAATGATTGCTTTTATCGTTATGCGATCCTGTTGACCCGTTGCTTTGACCCGTCTGTTAGCATACGACCTTCACGAACTCTCTAGATAGTACTATTCACCCTGCCCCTGCATCTGTATAAAGACTTTCCGTACCCAGATTTCCGCCTCTAGCTTGCTCCACACTTTATCTTGCTCTTCTACAATAAATTTCAGCACTCAAGGAGAACGACTATGCGGTTACTGCATACCATGCTGCGGGTTGGAAATTTAGAGCGATCGCTTCGGTTCTATTGCGAACTACTGGGCATGAAGCTCTTACGCCAGAAAGATTATCCGGGCGGAGAATTTACGTTGGCATTCATCGGCTATGGCGAAGAGTCAGATAATACTGTGATCGAACTGACGCATAACTGGGGCAAAGAGAGCTATGAGCTAGGTGATGCTTACGGTCACATTGCGATCGGGGTGGACGACATTTACGCAACGTGTAAGGAAATTGAGGCTCAGGGCGGAAATGTCACTCGCCAACCAGGGCCGATGAAACATGGCTCAACTGTGATTGCCTTTGTGGAAGACCCGGATGGCTATAAGGTCGAACTGATTCAGTCCAAATCTCAAGAGTCAGTGCCGCAGCCAGCCGCCGCAACGAGCGCTTCCTAAAATCAACAGGACTGACGAAAAGGTTTCTCGGTGGCAGCGGATTTAATAGCAGATGTAGCAGATGAAGTGCGACCAGAAGCTGCTCCTTGCGAAGCCTTGCTGGATCTATCTGTTACACCTGTGATCGAGTCCGTCGCCAAAGCGTAAGTCGTAAGCAAGAGAAAATTCTCGTTCCTAACCCTTTTCCTGGTTTCTTCTCCAACTGAGCGCTTATACTCCTCAAGGTGGAGGTAAGGAGGCGATGGTGAAGAAGACTGATTGGATTGCAGGAAGCTTAGCAGGACTCAGCACTCTGACCTCTATGCTTCCTGTCTGGGCGCAGGATCTAGCTCCTATTAATCAAGATCAACTTAATCAACTCCCTGCTGATCAACCCTCTGCTGATCAAACAGATGAACCGATGACGGAAGTCAGATCCGTCTCAGAACTTTCTGATGTTCGTCCGGGTGATTGGGCATTTCAGGCAGTGCAAGCCTTAGTCGAGCGTTATGGCGTCTTGAGCGGCTACCCCGACGGAACCTTTCGCGGCAATCGGCCTATGACCCGCTACGAATTTGCGTCGGCGCTTAGAGCCGTAGTGATTCGAGTGGAAGAGCAATTATCCTCAGGCGATCTGGGCGGAACGGTGCAGCAAGACGTTTCAACAATTCGACGGTTGATCAATTCCTACGGCAGGGACTTGGAGGATCTGCGATCGCGCCTCGATAACATTACTGCTCGCAACACGGCTCTAGAGCAACAGCAGTTCTCGACGACAACTAAATTCAATGGCCGCATTGATCTCGCGCTCACCGACGGTACAGACGGCAATCTAACGGTTGTGAACCGAACGCGGCTAGATTTCCTCACGAGTTTCCAGGGCACAGACCGACTCGTCACCCAGCTTGAAGCCGGAAACGGTCAAGATACCATTGCCAACGCCCATAATCGCCGTCAAAACCTGCTAGGCACAACAGGCATTCTCGCCGATGGCGGCGGGCTTGAGTCAGCCGGGGCAACGTCGAATATCAAGCTGCGTAAGCTTTACTATGCCTTTCGTCCAGCGGAAAACTTAGAAGTTGCTGTAGGGTCTAACATTCCGCCGAGTGATTTTGTCGATCGCAATAGTTTTGCTAATCAATCGGGTCAAAATTTTGCCTCTAGCTTTTTTGCCAACAACCCCCTCATCGTGCAAAACGAACTCGATCGCTTTGGGGGAGCGGGAGCTGCCGTTGCTTGGAACGTGCGGAACAACCTTACACTGCGGGCACTGTATGCCGGGGCCGATGCCTCGAATCCGTCATCCGGATTGTTTAAGGATCGCTATCAAGCCACCCTAGAAGCGGAATATGCCGTTCCTAATCAGCCGATTAGCGTCCGCTTGCAGTACACTCACGGCGATATTAACGGCACCCAGGTCGATGCTGCTGGAATCAATGCTGAATGGGCAATTCAGCGTCGATATGGCGTGTTTGGAATCTTTGGACGGCTGGGGATCGGTCGCTATCAAGGCTTCAACTCATTCGTCGGAGAAGACCTCGATCTCAATCCAAAAACTTGGGTGCTCGGGCTTTCGATTCAAAACTTTCTCGTCCCCGGCTCAAAAGCAGGAATTGCTGTGGGCCAACCGTTTGTAACGAGTAAACTTGGAAACGCGACTCAAACGAATATAGAAACCTTTTTTGGCTTGGCGCTGAGTGAGCATATTAACTTCAGTCCTTCGTTGATTCTCGTCACCAACCCTAACAATCAGAAGAGTCCAACCATTTGGGAATGGGTGGTGCGAGTGCTTTATTCGTTCTAGCGATTTCCCATCGCCTCTCGTACCCCAGACTACTAACTCTTACCCATGAGTCGCTACAATGAGAGTCCGAGACCCTGAACTTGTAATCCTTCATTCGACCACATGCAACCCACAGACCCAAGCAAATTCACCGACAAAGCATGGGAAGCGATCGTACAGGCACAAGATGTCGTTCGTCGCTATAAGCACCAAAACTTGGAAGTTGAGCATCTCACGATTAGTTTGCTAGAGCAGCAAGATAGCTTTGCTGGCAAAATCTTCGCGAAAGCGGGGATTGATGTGACGCGGCTGTGGCAGCAGGTCGATGAATATACCCGTCGTCAGCCCAAAGTGGGTACAAGTGACCAGCTCTATCTCGGTCGCTACCTCGACACGATGCTTGATCGCGCGGAAGCGGCTCGGGCAAGCATGCAGGATGATTTTATCTCGATCGAGCATTTCGTCGTCGGCTTCTCTAACGATCCGCGTTTGGGAATGCGAATTTTACGCACGTTTAACGTCGATAGCGCCAAACTTGATACAGCGATTCGCGAGGTGCGCGGCAGTCAGAAAGTGACGGATCAAAGTCCAGAATCCAAATATTCCGCCCTCGAAAAATTTGGGCGGGACTTAACCGAGCAAGCCAGGGCAGGCAAAATCGATCCGGTGATTGGTCGGGATGAAGAAATTCGTCGCGTGATTCAGGTGCTTTCTCGCCGTACAAAAAATAATCCGGTGCTGATTGGTGAACCCGGCGTCGGTAAAACCGCGATCGCAGAAGGGCTGGCCCAACGCATCATCAACAACGATGTGCCCGAATCGCTCAAAGGTCGAACGCTGATTTCGCTGGATATGGGGTCGCTGATCGCGGGCGCAAAATATCGCGGCGAGTTTGAAGACCGCCTGCGAGCCGTCCTCAAAGAAGTGATCAACTCCGATGGGCAAGTCGTGCTGTTTATCGACGAACTGCATACAGTCGTTGGTGCAGGCGCAACGCAGGGCAACATGGATGCGGGAAATTTGCTGAAGCCAATGCTGGCACGAGGCGAACTGCGCTGCATTGGGGCAACAACGATCGATGAGTATCGCAAGTACATCGAAAAGGACGCGGCGTTAGAGCGACGATTCCAACAGGTCGTGATCGATCAGCCGTCAGTAGACGATACGATCTCGATTTTGCGCGGGTTAAAGGAGCGCTACGAAGTGCATCATGGCGTCAATATCACCGATTCTGCTTTAGTAGCGGCAGCGACCTTATCGAGTCGGTATATTAGCGATCGCTTTCTACCTGATAAAGCGATCGATCTCGTTGACGAAGCGGCGGCAAAACTCAAAATGGAGATCACCTCTAAGCCGACGGAGCTAGAGCAGATCGAGCGTCGCCTGAGACAGCTTGAGATGGAGAAACTCTCGATTGAAGGAGAAAGCAAAACGAGCGTGACGGGGATGATGCGATCGTCGAAAGATCGGTTAGAGCGCATTGAGCAAGAGATTGCGGAACTGCAACCAAGGCAAGACGAATTCGATTCTCAGTGGCAATACGAGAAACAGATTTTAGAAAAAATCAAATCGCTGAAAGAAGAAGAAGAGCAGTTGCGACTGCAAATCGAGCAGGCAGAACGCGCCTATGATCTCAACACAGCGGCGCAGTTAAAATACGGTCGACTAGAAGCGGTGCAGCGCGATCGCGAGGAGCAAGAAGCCGAGCTGCTAGAGATGCAGTCCGATGGCACATCGCTCCTTCGCGAGCAAGTGACAGAATCCGACATCGCCGAGATCGTGGCGAAATGGACGGGCATTCCCGTGAACCGCTTGCTAGAGGGGGAACGGCAAAAGCTACTCAACCTAGAAAACCACCTGCACGAGCGGGTCATCGGTCAGCAAGATGCGGTAGAAGCGGTGGCTGCTGCGATTCGCCGCGCGAGATCGGGCATGAAGGATCCCGGTCGTCCGATTGGATCATTCTTATTTTTAGGGCCTACTGGTGTTGGAAAAACCGAGCTTGCGAAGGCACTAGCGCAATTTCTGTTCGATTCAGAAGAGGCAATGGTGCGACTCGATATGTCTGAGTATATGGAGAAGCATTCGGTGTCGCGGCTGATTGGTGCGCCTCCGGGCTATGTCGGCTATGACGAGGGCGGACAGCTTTCTGAGGCGATTCGTCGCAAGCCCTATTCCGTTGTGCTGTTGGATGAAGTTGAAAAAGCGAATCCGGATGTGTTCAACATTCTGCTGCAAGTTTTGGATGACGGACGTATTACCGATTCCCAAGGTCGCACCGTTGACTTTACCAACACCGTGATCGTCATGACGAGTAACATCGGTAGCGAACACATTCTTGATGTCTCTGGCGATGACTCGCAGTATGCCGAAATGGAGAAGCGAGTGATGAATGCCTTGCGGAAACATTTCCGACCAGAGTTTCTCAATCGGATTGACGATACGATTTTGTTCCACGCCTTGAACCGTGCCGAACTGGGAGAAATTGTTGGACTGCAATTGGTTCGCATTCAAGCGCTGCTCGCCGACCAGAAAATCATGTTGGAGCTGTCAACGGCGGCTCGAAATCATGTGGCAGATTTGGGCTACGATCCGACCTACGGAGCCCGTCCGCTCAAACGGGCAATTCAGCGAGAGTTGCAAAACCCGATCGCAACGAAACTGCTAGAAAATACGTTTACCGAAGGCGATACGATCGTGATTGATCTGGTCGAGGGCAAGCTTGCGTTTACCAAAAAGACGTTGGCGGCTGCCACTCCAGCCTCGCTGCCATCCGTTGTTTCTGTGGTAAAATCTTAATCGGTGACCCTCAAATTTGACCTAACCTGGAATGCTTTGAGGGCATTACTTCTGGCTTTGCTTTTGTCGCTGATCGGGCTGCTTCCGGCGGAGGCAGCATTGTGCCGAGATTATCATCAGCACCAAATCTGTGTTTTGAGCATCAAACGCAGCGCTAAAAACTACTGGGAATATCGAGCCTCGCTGCGCGTGGATGGCTTTGTGCGTCCGGTTGAAGTTTACGATTGTCGGCATCGCCTCCGCATTCAGAAGAAGGGTGTACTCGTTTCCTTTAGCCAAGATGCAGCCAGCGATTTTGTCTGTACTTTCTTCAAATGAAAACCAGTGAATATGTTGGTGATTTTACCATCCAACTCAATATATCTAACTTAGCGATCGCTACATAGTGTTTGAAACAGATCCTCTGCCTGCCTCGGTAGCGTTGTAAAGCGAATGTAAAAACTTGCTTTGTCTTCTGTCTCTTTATGAATAACTTTGGCGTAAATATCGTCTACTATTTCTGATTCAGAAAATAGTTGTAATTTGAGATTACTTAACGAGGGCGGAATCTTTATTCCATTAATCTCAGCCCCTTTTCTCGAAAGCTGCATGAGCGTTCCAGGTAGCCATTCACCTGCAAGATGTTTTCCTTCTAAGATTGTGTACTTCAGGGCGATCGCAGCCTTTAGCGTCACAAATGAATCTTGCTCTTTTGGCAAAAACACATTGTAAGGTTCACCAATGCCGCTCACGTCGTACAGAGGAACTGCTTGACCGACTCCTTTCAAAAAGGCTTCCGTCTGCCCCTCAATCTGCACAACGGGCTGCACTGCATCATAGGTCGTTTGTGAAATGAACACTTGTCCACCCACCGTGAAAGATTCAATTCGAGCGGCTAAGTTGACGTGGCTGCCAATTGCCGTATATTTTGCCAACTCCTCAGACCCAATGTTACCAATCACCGCTTCTCCAGTATTGATGCCGATTCCAATTTCTAGGGTTGGTAGGTGAAGCTGCTGCGCTTGATTATTGACGGTTTCCATCGCCCGTTGCATTGCGATCGCACACGCCACGGCCCGCTGCGGATCGTCTGCTTTTGTAAGAGGCGCACCAAAGAACACGACAATACCATCGCCAGTAATGTCATTAATCGTACCGTCATACTGTTGGATTACTTTTGTAATGATGTCGAGGTACATATTCAACAATTGCACAACTTGCTCTGGCGGAAGCTGTTCTGAAATGCTAGTAAAGCCTCGAATATCACACATTAGGATCGTAATCTCTCGTTTTTCGCCAATCAGCTTTAAGCCTTCCGGTGTCTCAAGCAAATTAGCAACCACCTCATTGGTTAAATAGCGTCCCAGCGTTTTTCTCAGTTCTGCTGCACTTTGCGCTAAGTAAGCGGTCACGGCGATCGCAGAGCCAGTCAACGCTAAAAACGGTGGAACAACAGGAATCCAGACGCTTTGCAAAAATGCAAGGTAGGTCAGCACCACCAATCCGCCACCCGCCATCAGCAAACTGAGAAAAATTTTCAGCGACTGAATCTGCGGGGTCAGCAGGCGTGACGCGAAGTAATTACCGGTTGGAGAGATTTGCTTTTCCTGTACGCTGTGCAGCGCAAATCGTTGTTGCCACACAATTAACGCACCCGCAAATGCCCAAGCAATAATCCACAGACACTCTTGCATCTCCGACCACGTGCGAATCGGCGGACGCTGTTGCAGCACCGAACTCAACACCTGACTCATTAACTCAGCATGAAGCTCAACGCCCGGAGTTGGATGCCGCCGTTGCTGCCAGCGGACGCTATAAGGCGTCTCAAAAAAGTCATTCAAACTCTCAGCCGTGGAACCAATCAAAACCGCTTTGTCTCGAAAGAGATTTGGGGCAACCTTGCCCTGCAAAACTTGGCTCATTGAAATGACCTCAAAGCGATCGCGGCCTTGATAGTTCATTAGGATCTGATAGCCTGATGCTTCTGCCCGCACGTAGCTCCCATCATTGGCTTCAAAGGGAACAAATTCTGTTTGCCCCAGCTTGATGTGTCCCTCTGCTGTCGATTCTGGCTGAATTCCTTCCGCTTGTAGGTAAAGTAGCGAGAGCGCTAGAGCTAAACTGAGATGTTCCTGAACTCCATCGCAAGTCAGCTTACATGAGCCAGCGATCGACAGCAGGCCCCGTCGCAGCGTTCCATCACTATCAAGCACGAAATCGTTCGCGGCAACTTGACCCAACTCGTCTAGCACTGGAGGAGGTGCAACGGTTCCAATTCCGCGACTGCCGACTACTTTTTGCGTGCCAACAAGATTCGGCGTTGATTTGAAGACAGCCGCTAATGTAGAGTAGCCTGCACCAACGGGCAAGTCTCGATAGAGATCTAGACCGATTGCTCTTGGCTGCTGTTGTTTAATTTTAATCAGAAGCTCTGCCAACGTCTTGTCCGGCAAGGGAAAACCGTAGGTCTGAATATCTGCTTCAGTGATGCTGACGATCGCAATGCGAGGATCGGCTGGCTGCGCAGGACGAAGCCGGACATACTGATCGAGAGATGTCCATTCAAACGGTTGTAGGAAGCCTGTGAAACGAACAAGAACAACCAAACCAGCCACACTAGGAGCCGCGATCAGAACACCGCGCCACTGCCAAATGGTGCGCTTTAGGTTTTTCAGCATTGGGAAGATGTGGGGTAGGATCACTGATCCATTAATCCCGCCTGGAGGGTGATCCAAACGGAGTCATGCCAGTGATGCCGCTCAGAAATCTCACTCAAGCAGTCTCACTCACTGTGAAGATATAGACAGCTATCTCTGCCCCAGCTCCATCCCAGTGCCATTCACATTCCTAACAGATCGTCTAGCTCATCGAGCGCTTCACACGGAACAGATTGGCTATCGCGATCTTTTGGTTCACGCAACGAATGAACCATTCGTTGGGGTTGGGGTGAGTTAACGCTACCATTCATTCGCCCATACAAATAATCATCCGCATATTTGCGAAAGACGGCTTCGATCGCGGCTCGCGCGTTCTTCAATCCCCATTCGGCGGCAATTAGTTCTGCCTTCTCGATTACATCTTTGCTGAGTCTTACTTTGTTGTCATACATAGTTGCAGTCCCTCCGCGATCGGAAACAATCCTCGCACGTTTGCAAACTGTGGATCGGGCATGACAGCAAACAGCTTGCGACCCGCAAGACGTTCGGAAATGAGATGAGAACTGCCTCCTGTGACTAAGAATCGAGTCACTCGCGCCATGTAAGGCGTATACTGAGCTTTCACAGTTTGAAAGATGCCCTTAAACCAAGGGTCTAGATATTCTTCTAGCCAGAGCGACCAAGATAGCCCAGTATCGGCGTAAGTATGTCCTGACTTGAAGCCATCCATGACGATCGCAGGGTCAGCCGTTGTGCCCAACATATCTGCCAACCGGCGATCAAAACTAATGGACGTTGCCAGTTCGTAAGACCCGCCTCGATCCATTACGTTTTCATCAATCACATCGCCTTCAGCATCAATTAGCCGAGAGAGCCATGTACCGCCGCCAATGTCGATAACGATGGTGTAACCAGTGTCGGGGATAATCCCTAACTGTTGAGCATAGCGATAAGAACCGATTCCTTCTCGTTCTACTTCTACTCGATCTACCGTGACACGGTAGGGAATGCCGTTGCGTTTGAATTCGTGAATACCGAGCAACTGCGATCGCAGTGCATTTGCGCTTCTAATCGAATCGGGCGTTGAGACATAGAGCTGAAGCGGGTAATGACAAATTTCTTCGTTACGCAGGGGTTCTAAACAGGCATATAAATGCAGCCTTGCCAATTCAACTTTGTTTTCAACAACGGTTTGCTGTTGCCTGCGGTACTTGTAAGCTTGTGTGCCAAAATGGTAACGTAAGCCATTGGGCAACTCAATGAGGGGAGAGCTATCTGAGTAGCGAACGGGGTCGCGTCCCTGAGGCAACTGGAATCTGACAGACCGAATTGCTCTCGGATGTCCAGCACCATCCCAAAATTTGAGATCGTAATTTCCAGCGTCGAGCGCGAGCGTGCGGGGAGCGGGGGTACTATTCATATCTTTTCTTACGCTTGTCTGTCGAGTCCCAAAATTCATAGCGTTCTCCTCAAGGATGTGTAGGGCTTCTATCACCTATCAGTCAGCTTACTAGTACGTCAGTACTATAAAGGAGCTTGGTTGTTTCTGTCAAGCCAAAAAAATGTAGTACAGCTTAAAGAGAGTTTCTTTCCGTCTAATCAGCTCGCAAAAACTAAACTCTTAAAAGCAACAGGAACTCGTCCAGAATCAAGTGTTGGGTTATCTTTACAGCCTTCACAGTATTGTTTTCACAATTTGGTTCGCTGCATCTACAAGGTCGATCGCGGTAATTTCTGGATGTGGATAAGTTGCAAGATATGTCTTCTCTTCTTTAGTAATGAAAGCCGTGTGTAATCCAGCCAACTCTGCTCCCATAATGTCCCACGCGTGGGCAGCAACCATCCAGACTTCCCCTGCACAATCTTTCACCAAGTTATAAACATCTGGATGGGGCTTTGTTTTTTGAACGGTATCACATGAGAGAATGCGATCGAAATAAGAGAGAACGTTCGCTTGCTCAAGCAGCTTCCGAGTCGATTCCTCACTGCCGTTGCTCAGAGCAATCAGTCTCCAGTCGGCTGTCTTTAAACGATCAAGCGCGACTTGTAAGCCGGGTTGTGGTTCTAGTTGCGAGAAGGCGTTGATCACCTGCGATCGCTGTTCTTCTGTGGTTTCAATTCCTATAGCCGCTAGCGATCGCGGCAGTTCTGCCTCCAAAATTGTTTTCAATGGTTGATAGCCTCCTGCATGGGAGAGCGCGATCGCATCTCGCAGGGTTTGCGCGAACCAAAGCTGCATCGCATTGGGAGCAGCACCGAGTTGAATTAATTGCTGTCGCGGCTTGTCGAGGCTAAAACAAGTTCCGATCATGTCAAATGCGATCGTGCTTTTCATGGTCATGCGTTGGCTCTTTATAAATTTGTTGCTTGCTGCTCGGAGGAAATTGATAGAGCTTCGAGACGGCTCACCTACTTAATAGGGAAGCGCGAAGGTGAGTAAAGCGTCTATCTATTGAAGGAGTTCAGGATTTCCCGGTTAGCAATCTTGCGAAGCTTGCTCACAGAAAACGATCTATCTGGATACGAGCATGGAACAAATTAACAATCATTCTGAAGTCAGAACAGACATTAGCGTGAAGTATGGATAGAACTGAGCATGAGCAAGCTGTTCTAAAATCGCTTCTATCAAGCAGCGACGTATTCATTCGCACCATCCATCCGTTTTCGATCTCCGCCTACTACACGAATGCTTAAGATGGCAAACTCACCGAGGTTGGACTGTGAGGACTTCCAGCCGTGCAAACAATTCTGGCAGCAGCGGTTGGCGACTAACGGTAGAAGACAATCTTGAGATTTAGCCGCAATCCTTCATTAGAAAGACGCGATCGCACTGCCATCTTCCTAGGATCAGAGGAATTAAAAAGCTGTACTCCACACTAACTGCCAACCGGTAATTAGCGCCAAGCGCAACACATACAGAATCGCAGTAAGCGATGATCAATGAGCGTGGAGCAATCATAAAGAAGTATAGACAATGAACCGTTCGTCAAACTAGAGCCACATCCAGACGCAGTTGTTATGAGCCAAAACATCAAGGTCGAGAAAACAGTCACGATTAACAAATCGCCCGAAGAGCTTTACCGCTTCTGGCATGATTTTGAGAATTTACCCCGCTTTATGAAGCATCTCAAAGCGGTGGAGGTGAAAGACGCTAAACGGTCGCATTGGATTGCGAGTGGACCTTTAGGTAGCAGCGTTGAATGGGATGCAGACATCACTGAAGACCAAGAAAACGAATTGATTGCTTGGAAGTCGATCGACGGTGCTGACGTTAATCATTCTGGGTCGATTCACTTCAAGTCAGCTTCTCACGGTTCCAACAGCGCTGCGTCTAATGCTAATCGAGGCACACAAGTAAAAGTTGTGATGGCATACGACCCGCCTGCTGGTGCCATTGGAGATGCGATCGCTAAGCTGTTTGGCGAAGCACCCGAACAGCAACTTGGAGATGATTTACGCCGCTTCAAAATGCTGATGGAAACGGGCGAGATTGCCACCACTGAAGGTCAACCGCAGGGTCAATAGGCATTGAGATGTAAACAATGACCAAGAAAATACTATCAAGTGAGAAATAGCTATGAAAGCAGTTTGTTGGCACGGCGCTAAAGATGTGAAAGTCGAAACGGTTCCCGATCCCAAAATTATTAATCCACGGGATGCGATCGTTAAAATTACATCAACGGCAATTTGTGGGTCTGATTTACACCTATATGATGGCTTTAACCCCACCATGCAAAAAGGTGACATCCTCGGTCACGAGTTTATGGGCGAGGTTGTTGAGTTGGGGAGCGGGGTTAAGAATGTGAAAAAGGGCGATCGCGTGGTCGTTCCGTTTACGATCGCTTGCGGATCGTGTTTCTTCTGCCAAAGAACGTTATGGTCGCTGTGCGATAACTCGAACCCAAACGCTTGGATGGCAGAAGCCGAAATGGGTTATTCTCCATCAGGTCTGTTTGGTTACTCGCATCTCACCGGAGGCTATGCGGGGGGTCAAGCGGAGTATGCCCGCGTTCCCTTTGCTGATGTCGGTTTATTCAAAATTCCTGATGGACTCACCGACGAACAAGTTTTGTTTCTGACCGATGTTTTTCCTACGGGATACATGGCCGCCGAGAACTGCGATATTCAGCCCGGAGATACGGTAGCGATTTGGGGTTGCGGCCCGGTTGGACAATTTGCGATTAGAAGCGCTTACATGTTGGGTGCTGAACGTGTCATTGCGATCGATTTGGTTCCTGAACGGCTTCAAATGGCAAAAGACGGCGGAGCCGAAGTTTTGGATATCACAGAAGTCGAGGTTGGCGAAGCGCTTAAAGAAATGACGGGCGGGATAGGACCCGACTCGGTAATGGATGCGGTGGGCATGGAAGCTCACGGGTTCGGTTTGGAAGGGTTCTACGACAAAGTGAAGCAAGCCGCTCGAATGGAAACCGATCGACCAAACGTATTGCGCCAAGCGATCGTAGCTTGCCGTAAGGGTGGCACGGTATCCGTTCCGGGTGTTTACACGGGCTTTGTTGACAAGATTCCGATGGGTGCCTTTATGAACAAAGGCTTGACCATGAAAACGGGACAAACTCACATTCATCGGTACTTGCGCCCGTTGACGGAGCGGATTCAGAATGGCGAGATTGATCCCACGTTCTTGGTCACGCATCGTCTGCCGCTAGAGCAAGCGCCGCACGCCTATGAAATCTTCAAGCACAAGCAAGATAACTGCATTAAGGTTGTTCTCAAACCTGGTCAGGTTGCTTAGGATCGTGGATTGAATAACTCCAACACTTGCATAGCTCCGGGTTGCCCTCATCCCCTAACCCCTTCTCCCGCAGGAGAAGGAGAACCAGAGTCTTGCTCCCTCTCCTGCGGGAGAGGGTTGGGGTGAGGGCAAAATTGCATCACTGAGCAAATAAGTGATGAATCACTAACACTCGTCTATTAACCTCACGATCGTTCCAATATCGAGCAGCGATCGCCGCTTTACCCCTATTTCTGTTAGGATAAACCCTTGCCAGTACACTCCGGTCTATTATTGGCACGTTGAAACTTGCTTATCAGAGCCATTCAACCGAATCACAAGTTTACTGCTCTTAGACTGGTCCCAGGATTTTATTTGGGATAGGGGCACCACTAGGAGCAATTGCATCCATGACATTTCAGAACCTCGGTCTGACGACCGACCTGCTTCGTGCTGTTGCTGAACAAGGCTACAGCGAACCAACTCCCATCCAGCAGCAGGCGATTCCTGCTATCTTGCAACGGCGAGACATCCTCGCTAGTGCCCAAACTGGGACGGGCAAGACGGCAGGCTTTACCCTGCCTTTATTGCAGCGCCTCAGCACCACCAAACCCCACAAAGGACACCACACTCCTCGTGCGCTAATTCTTACCCCCACCCGCGAACTCGCAGCCCAAGTCAGCGATAGTGTCAAAACCTACGGCAAATATCTTCCCCTGCAATCAGCAGTCATCTATGGCGGTGTCGGAATCATCCCGCAAATTAAAACGCTGCGCCGGGGAGTTGATATTGTAGTCGCCACGCCGGGTCGCCTACTCGACCACCTGAGGCAAAAGACCCTCGACCTCTCTCAGATAGAGATACTGGTGCTAGATGAATGCGATCGCATGTTGGATATGGGCTTTATCCACGACATTCGCAAAATTTTGGCAGTGCTTCCCGCATCCCGTCAGACGCTGATGTTCTCTGCGACTTTCTCTAAAGCGATCCAGCAGCTTGCTAATACTCTGCTCAAGTCTCCCACTCTCATCGAAGTGGCTCCTCGTAACACCGCCGCCGAGCAAGTAACCCAGATCATTCACCCCGTGAATCGCGATCGCAAGCAAGAACTGCTTGCCTATATGATTAGTTTTCACAATTGGCAGCAGGTGCTCGTCTTTACCCGCACCAAACATGGGGCCAGCCGTCTGGCGGAGCAATTAACAAAAGATGGGCTTAAAACCACGGCGATTCATGGCAACAAGACCCAAGCTGCCCGCACTCGCGCTCTCAGCGACTTTAAGCAGGGAAAAGTTCGGGTATTAGTTGCCACTGACATCGCCTCTCGCGGGATAGACATCGACCATCTCCCCTATGTGGTCAATTTCGATCTGCCCGATGTTCCCGAAGACTATGTGCATCGCATTGGTCGCACAGGTCGCGCTGGCAACGAAGGACGCGCAATATCCCTAGTCTGCCGCGATGAATATCCGCTCTTAAGAAGCATTGAACGATTGCTGAAGCGAACCATCACCGAAGACGTGATTGCAGGATACGAGCCAACCGCTTCAGCCCAGACCCAATCAGATCAACCAAACCGTAAGCGATCGCAACCCCGCAATAAACGGGCAAAACCTCAAACCCAAGCCAAGTCTAGCCGCAGCAAAAACAACTCAGCCGGGGCACGCAATCCTTCGGAGCTTGGTAAAGCCAATCGCAAAGGGCTTCGCACCGCTTAAGTATCCTGCTGCTCGGAACTATCTTGCTCCGAACCTTCTTGCTCCGAACCATCTGAGGAAGACGCAATTGCCTGTCGTGTCTCTGCATTCAGCAGAGGCATGAGCTGGCTTTGTACGTCTCCTGGCTGGGTATTCCAAAGCATTCTGACAAAGTTTCCTTTGCCCTGTTGACCCGTGTTGTTCAAAACACCGGCAAGCTTCTCAACATCAACATCCTCAGACACGATAAATCTCCAATAAAAGCTGGGAAGAGTCCATTTATCTTAAAGCCATCACTTAGTAATTTCTCTCTTTCAATCGGTAGACGTGCTGTAGGATTGAAATCAGTCAAACTACCGAATGCAAACTTTCAAGTCATCGATGCCGTGCAACTAGGATTGTTCCAGCAGATAGGCTGAATTATGATGCGTGATCTCAACCGCCGGATCGGGCTAGAGCAGGAGTTTTTTATTGTAAATCCAGAAGGGATCATTGTCGATCGCGCCGATGAACTCTTGCAAGGTTGTCATCACCTCGCTCAAACTCAAGGGCGCAACCCAGAGAACTTTGCGCCAGAGTTTGTGAAAAGCATGGTCGAGATCAACACCGAGCCAGCTTGCAGCGTGGCAGCGCTCGCCAACCACTACCTGCACAATCTGCAAATTCTGCTGATGGCTGCAAAACAGTTAGGACTGCGACTTTACCCGCTTTCCCAATACCCACTGCATCTGTCCCCCACGATCCGTGATGTGCCGAACTATCACATTCAGGCTCGCACTGTTGGCTATGATCGCTTTCTGGATGCCGGTCGCTGCATTGGAACGCATCTGCATCTGGAGTTAGCCGAGGGCACGGTCGATCCTCAAGTGGGTGTGTCTTACCAAGTTTCGCCCGAAGCACGAGCCGAGACCGTGAATCTGTACAACTTAGCTACGGCAATGGATGCGGCTGTAATTGCGCTGTCTCGCGCTTGCCCGTTCTATGAAGGCAAAGTGTTTGGATTAGCCGCGCGTACCGTCCACTATCGCGGCAATGAAACCTTTGGATGGGAAGGCGTTTACACACACTTACCAAGAGTCGGAGCACTGCGCCCGTATGCGGACACTGTTGAGCAACTCGTGGAGCAACAGTTTGAGCGTTACTATGCTTGGCTTGCCGCGATGGATCGCGCGGGAGTCGAACGATCGCAGTTTCTCAATGCAGGTGGAAGCTTGCTTAAATCCGCTTGGAATCCCGTGCGGCTAAATGGACACGGCACGATCGAACTGCGTCAAACCGATGGCAACTATCCCGACGTGATTTTATCGATCGCGGCTTTGGTGTATAGTGCTGCCGATCGCGTGCGTCGAGAGAAACTCACCGTGCGCCCAGCCGCAGGCGTTCACACGTTTGAGGTGAAAGACCAACAGCTTCTAGTGCCAGAATTTGCTTATCTCAATGGCGAGCTGTTATATGCCGCTGTAACCGAAGGTGTAAAGCAAGCCCAAGTCAAAACCTATCTGGATTCCCTGCTGCAATTCGCGATTGGCGCAGAGCGCGATGAGAAAACCGCAGACCAAGCGGCAGAATCTGCTTATCTAGAAAGGCTCCGAACGACCATTCGGGCAGACAATTCCGAAAACACATATCAGACGACCGAAGCCAGACTGTTAGAGCAGTTTGCTCCAGCCACGGCTGAACTAACTAGAGAAACTGGATTAGCGCTGGTACGGACAGCTTGTGATGAGCTAGAGGCACAGGTAGAAGCGCTCTTGCATCAGCTTGAACTGCCGATTGAACCGGCGATGTTAGCAGGGAATGATTCTGGTGAGGGAAGCCATGCTGAATCCGCATACCGCGATTAGGTCGTCGCATCCTTGGATTTGGACGATCGGAAATCAACCTTTGGTCACCGCCGCAATTCATGACGGACATGCTGTGCGTGAAGAAGTGGCGACGCATCTCGCGTTAGACCACAGCGATCGCCGTCGGGAAGAAGATCCGTTTACTGCCCAGTGGACTCGGATTGCTCAGACTCGGCTGATCGTGATGCGATCGCGGTTTGAGGTTGATCTAAATCGTCCGCGTGAAGCCGCAATCTATCGACAGCCCCAAGATGCGTGGGGGCTACAGGTCTGGAAGCAACCCTTACCTGAAGCGGTGATGGCGCGATCGCTAGCGCAATACGATGCGTTTTACGCTGAGCTAGAGCAAGTTTGTCGCCGTCTGGAGCGTCGATTTGGGCACTTTGTCATTTTGGATTTGCATACTTATAATCACCGTCGTGATGGACAAGCTGCTCATGCCTGTGATAATCCTGAGATCAATCTCGGCACGAAAACGCTCGATTCCTTTGGAAGTGTGCGAAGCAATTTCTCTGAAGTTGCGCGTTGCGCTAATCGTTCCTACTGGTCGCCAGTGATTGATCGGGCGCTAGTCGAGTTGCGCCAGTTTAACTTTCTAGGACGGCAGCTCGACGTGCGCGAGAACGTGAAATTTACAGGTGGACACTTTGCTCAATGGATTCACCAGCACTTTCCGCGCTCTGCTTGTGTGTTGTCCATTGAGGTGAAGAAGTTTTTTATGAATGAATGGACGCATCAGCCAGATCCGAGGCAACTGGATGCGGTTTACCAAGTCTTAAATTCAGCCGTCTCCGGCATCTTAGAAGGGCTGCAACAGATGAACACAGGCAACCCTATACAAATTGAATCAGGTCATGGCTTCGGAGCAGAAACCTACCGATGATTCTCTCTCAAAGCTAATCGATTTTCACTGACAGAACCGCGCAAGTCTGAATCCTTGGACAGGCCATGAAGACTTTGTGGCGTTCTTACAGCATCATTCCTTGTAGCTGATAAAAAGTTTCTTTCTACCGAAGCATCATTCCTTCGCGTCGATGGACAGTTTCTTCGCGTTGATGGACAGCTTCTTCACGTCGATGGACAGTTTCTTTGTGCTGATGGACAGTTTCTTTGTGCTGATAGACAGCTTCTTCGCGTCGATGGACAGTTCTGTTCTATCAACAAAATAATTCTTGCTGCTGCAACACTATTCCATTGCCAAGAAGAACAGTTCCTTCGCTAAAAAGAAACGTTCCTATCCTGAGATAGAAACGGCAATCGGTATGTTGTTGCGCTCCATCCAAACAATTGAGCATAATAGCCGCGATCGCAGTTCCTGCGGAGTTGCGCTCTGCGCTAATCGTCAACCTTGGGCGAAGCTGATCGTGCCGATCGCCGTCATGATGGCTTTGCGATCGTCGGCGCTTAAAGTGACACTAACTCGATTTAATGTCATACAAATCATGTAAGGAATGGATTGTACTTAGATAACATCACTCCTGTTGCAGCGTCGAGGGGGTCAGATACCCTGCGATCGCATTCACTACATCTGCGAAATCGCTCTATCCCTAACTGGAGTCATCGACGCGATCGCTCCGAACCGTCCACAAGTGCCACTTTCTAAAATTTAAGGGATTCAAGGGTGAATAATGAATCGTCTGTGTCCACTTTAGAGGCAACTGCTGATACGTCTATTCAAGAAACTCAGTAGAAAAATTTAATTAGAGCGAATTTGCAAGTAGAAATAAATCGTCCGAGCTTAGGCAGATATATCGAGGCAACTTAGTGAATGATGAGTGATGGACTTTTCTAAATTACCTCTTATCAAGAGACTGACTCTGCGTGAGAAAACGCTTCTATTTCTGTGTCTAACCCTGACTGGTTTGACTAGCGTTGTCTATCTGACTTCTTCAGCAATTCTCTTAGGCAGTTTAAAGACAGCAGAAGAACAAAGTGCTCAGCAATCGCTTCAAGGCGTCGTGAATGTTTTAGATAAAGACAAAGAGGCGTTTACATCCCGGTATAGTGATTGGTCTTCTTGGGATGATACGTACGAGTTTATTCAAGATAAAAACGAAGCTTACATTAAGTCAAATCTTGTTCCACAGCAGCTTGCTAACCTGAAGATAAACTTAGTTTTATTTGTGAATGCTAAAGGTCAAGTCGTGTATGGTACAGGCTTTGATTTTAAGGCAAAGCAAATTAAGGCTATACCGGCAGCGTTGCCAAAATCTTTTGCACTCAATCACATCTTTCTGGAACATCCGAAAACCAAAGGTTCTTTGACAGGAATTCTAGGTTCTCCTGAAGGACCACTGCTAATCACTTGCCAACCCATTTTGACCTCTGAAGGCAAAGGTCCGGCTCAAGGGGTAGTCATCTTCGGGCGCTACATTAATGCTGACGCGATCGCTAACCTGTCAAAGGTGACTCGCTTTCCCATTCAGATTTATCCAATTGGGGAACCAAACCTCCCGACTGAGTTTCAAGCCGCCCGCCAATCTCTTTCGCCTCAAGCCCCAATTTTTATTCACACGTTAAATGAAAAACTTCTAGCTGGCTATGTGCTTTTAACTGATATTTATGATCAGCCCGCCCTGATTTTGCGCGCCGAAATTCCTAGGGAAATTTATCAACAGGGAAGCAGTAGTCAACAGCATCTCATGATTGCGATCGTGTTTCTAGGACTGGTGTTTGGTGGAGTGAGCGTCCTCCTGCTAGAACAGCTCGTGCTCGATCGATTAACCCGTCTAAGTCTGGGGGTCAGCCAAATCCAGATAAGCCGTAATATCTCGCTACGATTACCCTCATCTGGAACAGACGAAATATCTAGCCTGGCCAACAACATTAATCACCTATTAGCAACCTTGGAAAAGGCTCAGGCGGAAGTTGGAGACGCCCTAGACCAAGTGACACAGACAAATACAGACCTTCATACCGCTGTTGATCAATTGCAGAATGAAATTCTTGATCGTCAGCGAGCAGAGGCAGTAGTACGGCAATCTGAAATGCAGTTAAGACAACAGACTCAGCATTTAGAGAAGACGTTGTTTGAGCTTCAGCAAGCACAACTTCAGTTGGTGCAGAGTGAGAAGATGTCGAGTTTGGGGCAACTGATCGCGGGTATTGCCCACGAAATCAATAATCCGGTCAGTTTTATCTACGGCAACCTGAACTATGCCAGGAAACATGCCCACGATTTATTACAGGTGCTACAGGTTTATCAACAGGAATATCCCACTCCCACGCCTTTGCTGGAGTCAACTCTAGAGCAAATCGAACTCGACTTTATCACAACAGATTTGCCTAAAATCTTGACCTCGATGCAAGTGGGAACGGAGCGAATTCGGGATATTGTGCGATCGCTGCGAATCTTCTCAAGACTGGATGAAGCAGAGGTCAAAGCCGTGGATCTCCATCAAGGCATCGATAGTACGCTATTGATTCTACAAAGTCGCTTAAAGGCAAATAGTCAGAATCCCAGCATCGTAGTGGTGAAGGATTATGGGCAACTGCCCCTCGTGGAATGTTATGCCGGACAGCTCAACCAAGTCTTTATGAATATCTTGGTCAACGCGATCGATGCGATTGAGGAAGCGAGGGAATCTAGAACAGCAGAGAAGGGACAGGGGAACACAGCATTAGCATCACGGATTGCAGATTGCTTATCCGCAACCATCACGATTCGTACCGCGTGCATAGATGCTGACTCAATTGAGATTCGCATCATCGATACGGGGCCAGGAATGCCAGAGAAGGTGAGGAGTCATCTCTTCGATCCCTTTTTTACAACCAAATCTATTGGCAAAGGAACTGGCTTAGGCATGTCCATTAGTCAACAGATCGTCGTTGAAAAGCATAAAGGGACATTAGAATGCCGATCGACGCTTGGGCACGGAACAGAATTTATCATCACCATTCCAAGAATTTTACAGAAAGCGGTGTGAGATACCGACGTTAGATAGACATGGCATGTTCATTCTGAATCACTGCTGGGCAGTCTAAAGTCAACCAGGTTGGGTCAGTGGAAATAAGCCGATTCAACCATTGATGAATGTGAAAAACTAGGAGAATCAATGCCTAAACGTAAATTGCCCCGTGGTGGCGCTCAAGTCGCTTTGACTCCCGAGATTGCGATCGCTGCGATCGGACTTTTTTCTGCGTTTGCAGATGGTGAATCGATCGACGAGGCCGAGACCTATGCGCTAGGTGAGATGCTGAGTGGCATCGACCTATATGAAGATTACTCCGAGGAAGATTTTGAAGCGTTGGGGACGGAGATTGGAACTCTCATTAACGAAGAGGGAGTTGAGGCGGTCGTTTCACAAGCGATTATCAATGCGAGAGAGGAGGGACTCGAAGAAGTCGCATTGATAGTTGCTTTGGTCGTGATTGCGGCTGATGGAGAAGTACCTGAAGCAGAGCAGGAATACGTCGATAATCTGTGCGAAGCTCTAGGCATTTCAACAGAACGAGGAATTGAAATCGTTGATGAGCTTTTCTCGGAAGAGGAAGAAGACGAAGATGAGGAAGAGGAAGAATAAGCTCAATCATCACCGAACTATCATCAACGCTCAGATCCCCCTGATAGCCAGATAACGGCTTCAGGGGGATTTTGTGCCGATGCCTATTTCACTACCAGCAATTTCCTGGCAGCATAGAGCCTTGCACACCCACATATCCACTTTCTCACCGTTGCTCCTCGTGTCGTTAATCCAGCTCAAACTATGTCAGAAAGCAACACATTGAAGTGTTATCCCGACGTTGTGTAGCTTAAGCCCACTTGGAATCTTGGGGGCGACAGGTTTTTAGCGTCCTGAACCCCAGGAGTTAGAGAGAAAGCGTAGGAACTAGGTTCTGTTGACATTTCAGCCGCTTAGGGTTGGTCACGGTTGAGGTTTGACAGGCAGTTCGATTTGAAATGTTGAGCCTTTACCTAAAGCACTCGTCACATGAATTTGTCCACAATGGGCACGAACAATTTGCTTGACAATGGCGAGTCCCAAACCAAATCCACCGCTATCAAGAGATCGAGCCGTATCTACCCGGTAGAAGCGATCGAAGACATAAGGCAAGTCAGCTTCTGGAATTCCAATACCAGTGTCGATCACTTGAATCACTGCCCAATTCGGATGGGGGACTAACCGCAACAGCACTGAACCGCCAATAGATGTGTACTTACAGGCATTACTGAGCAGGTTTTCGATTGCCTGTTGTAGCAAATCAGCGTCGGCCCATACTTCAATTGCTTGACCAGGCTGCTCATAGATCAGGCGAATAGCTTGCGCTTCTGCCAAGGCAAGAAACTGGGGAACTAACCTTTCTAGAAAATGGTTGAGATTCAATCTCTTGAGCGATTCAGGCGCAAGTCGTCCCTGATGACGAGCCAGCAGCAGCAAATTGTTCACCAGAACCCCCATGGATTTAGCACTGTCCACGATGTTTCCCAGCGGTTGCTGATAACGCGGATCATTTGCTGCAATCAGTAATCCAAGTTGGGCATTGGTTTGTATGGCAGAAAGGGGTGATCTCAATTCATGGGAGGCGTCTGCCGTAAACCGTTGAAGCTGTTGATAGGCTTGTCGTATTGGCTGCATTGCAATTCCGCTAAGAAACCAGCCTGTTACGGCAATCAGTGCTAGTGAGACTGGCACTGCCAAAGTCAAGGCAATCTGAAGCTGTTGCAAGCCATTGTGAGTTTCTGTCAGAGGAGTCGCCACTTGAAGATACCCCAGTGTTCCTGTTCTTCCTTCAACAGGTAGTGTGACCTGACGAAGCCATCGATGCTCCTGCGACAGTGAATCAGTAGACTCAATCGTGTGGTAGCCAGAGGGTGTCTTTAATTGATTAGGGGGAGAAGCCCCAAAAAAACGAACCAATTGCCCTTGGGCACTGTACCAGCGGACATAAATCAGATCTTTGGCAAGCGGGTAAGACCCAGTACCTAATAACGGGACATTCGTTAAATCAACCTTCGTCTGATTTAGGCGAACATCGTAATGTACGCTAGCTGCCATGATCTGGGTTTTGTCATAGAGCAGTCGATCGAGTGCCTCCAGCTTATCCTTCACCTCAATCTGATGAATAACTCCAGCAAACAGAACGAGAATGCTGCCCATTGAGAGGGTAAACCATCGAGCTAGATTGCGACGACTCTGGTTAAACACAGCTGGCCTCTAAAAGAATTCGGGTTTGAGACAGCCTTATTTCTCAGTTGGGGACAGGCGATAACCCATGCCATAAATGCTCTCAACCCAATCGCTGGCTTTCACAGCCTCTAAGCGTTGACGGAGCTTGCGAACTAACACAGTGATGGCATTGCTATCAGGTTCTGTTCCCCATTCCCACACAGCCTGCTCAATCTGGCTACGAGTCAGAACCTGCCGAGGATGACGCATGAAGTGTTCTAACAACTGAAACTCACGGCTAGAAAGGGATACAACTGCGCCTTGTCGCTCGACTGTAAGGGTGTCGAGGTGAAGGTGGAGATCCCCAAGACTCAGCGTATCCCCTTGCCAAAGCGGCGATCGCCGCCTGAGTGCCCGCACTCGCGCCATAAACTCGATTAAATCGATGGGTTTTACCAGATAGTCATCTGCACCTGCATCTAACCCGGTTACTTTCTCAGGCGTTGTATCTCTTGCTGTGATCATCAGAACTGGAGCCGTTTTTCCCAAAGCACGATACTGTTGACAGAGATTTAGCCCACTCACATGCGGTAACATCCAGTCCAGGACCAGCAAATCGTACTCTTTCTCAGATAAAAGCCACTGAGCGGTCTTTCCATCTTTGACACCGTCAACACTATGCCCTGCTTGAGACAAAGCGATTTGTAGTGGCAGTAGTTGTTTGGGATCATCTTCTACCAGCAACACTTTCATCTGCCTGCCTGTCCCTTCTATAGCTTACAGTTCCAAGCATTTGACTTTGAGACAGTTTGTGCATCTTCTCTAAGCCGGATTTTGAAGCAGAACATGCTGTATTACAGTCAGAACAGATGGCATCAGCAGTAAAAGCATGGGAAAGGATAGCGAGTGATGAAACGCTGGTTGCAATTATCGGGTGCAGAATTTTGGTTGCCACTACCATTGGTGGCAATCGCGTTTTGGTTTACCTCCAGTTTTTTAACGGCTCAAGAATTGCAGCAATCTCGTCCAACAGAGACTAAAGTTCAGGCAGACACTCAGCTTGAAGCGACCGTGTCTGTCAACATATCGCTGATTAATGCTGTAATTAACCAAAATCAGAAGAATACTCAAGTTAAGGTAGAGACCGCAGAACCGATCTTGAAGCGGTTAGAGTTAGAACTGCCTATGACAGACCCCAATCAAATCGAGGAGACGATCTCCAAACAACTTCAGTTGTCGCGACAGGAGATTCGACAACTGGTTCGTTACGAAATTATTGAATGAGTTTGTTTCTATCTCAATACGAACTACGGGCAAGATTAGCAGCGCTCACTTTCGTGCGATTCAAGCGACGAAGCCCATTCAAATCCAGATAGCTAAACCCCACTTTAGAGAAAAAGGGAAGTAGACAAAACAAAAAAGTTTCAACGGTTTGGTTCACCCATCCCAACCCAGATGGACCAATCAACCAAGCGATCGGGTAGCTAATCCAAAACAATGTGAAATAGGCAACAAGCTTATCATAAAGGCTGGAGATCTCGATTCCTTGCCCACGAGTCTTTGCTCGCAACGGTACCCAAATTCCCCAAAGAACAACCAGAAATGCAACGACACCACAGGTATACCAGAGAAATCGGGTTTCCTCAGTGGTAGATAAATCCGCCATCAAACCACTCCCAATTACGATCACTTGAACACTCATCAGTGTTGCAATCAAGGTCGAGTCTTTGGCAACGTGATGCATCGCTGTCCAGGACAATGCCAGCAGCAGTAGAGGGGTTGTTACGAGCCAGTCAATGTAGCGGGCATAGTGGGTAATCTGTCCTGCCACTTCAACTTTTCCCTGACCCATTGCCATTGCCATGTATGCCAGTCCTGACCAGATGGGAATGAAGGTAGCAACTAAATATTCATATTTAGGTACACCGCGCGGATTGTGGCTGAGCGAAATGAAGTAAAGTGCCCCGATTGCCATAGCAATCACATATACCCAGTGAAACGTCGCTTGCCAGTCCATATGCTATCTCCATTTGCTTGCCTCCTACTCTGAAAGACAAATATGATCTAAAAGTGAGTCCTCAAAATTGGGTGCTCACATTTCGCTCATTTTTCTAACCGACGCTAAGAGTAGGAAAAAGCAGGATTTCTGCTGCCTATTACCAAGTTCGGGTAGAGGAAATGAAATGGTTGAAACGCTGGTCAAACCCTCAACAAAACACCAATGGCATCATCTTTCAATTCAAGAGGTTGTTCGGTTTTTGGAAACTGACTCTGAAACAGGGCTTTCCGTTCAAGATGCAGATGAACGACACGAGCGCTTCGGGGCAAACGAATTAACTGCCCAAAAACGCCAGAGTGCCTGGGTGCGATTTCTACAACAGTTCAATCAACCATTGCTCTATATTTTGTTGGCGGCAGGTATTGTCACTGCCTTTCTACACGAATGGATTGATGCGGGGGTGATCTTTGGGGTCACTATTGTTAACGCGGTGATTGGCTTCGTCCAGGAATCGAAAGCCGAGAACGCGATCTCAGCACTTGCAGAAGCGGTGACTACAGAAGCGACGATTCTGCGAGATGGGCAAAAACAGGTGGTTGCTTCTAGAGATCTGGTGCCTGGAGATCTGGTGCTGCTATCGTCAGGGGACAAAGTCCCAGCAGATGTGCGGTTGATTGAAGTCTCTAATCTTCAAGTCGATGAGTCTGCCTTAACAGGAGAATCCGTCCCGGTTGAGAAAAATCTAACCCCCTTGCCGCCTGATACTCCTCTAGCAGAACGGGCAAACATGGCATACACCGGAAGCCTAGTAACCTTTGGTCGGGGACAGGGACTGGTAGTTGGCATTGGTGAGATGACTGAAACCGGTCACCTCTCCCAATTGATGCAGCAGAGCAGTATTCTAGAAACGCCATTAACTCGCAAAATCGATAAATTTAGCAAAACCTTGCTGTACGTCATCTTGGCACTAGCAGCATTCACTTTTGCAGTCGGGATTGCTCAGGGCTTCTCTTGGGTTGAGGTATTCAAAGCAGCGGTTGCTCTGGCAGTAAGCGCCATCCCAGAGGGCTTACCAGCAATTTTAACGGTGACATTGGCGCTTGGGGTTTCCCAAATGGCAAAACATCACGCCATCATTCGTAAGCTCCCGGCAGTTGAGACGCTAGGCAGCACCACCGTCATTTGTTCCGACAAGACCGGAACTCTCACAGAAAATCAAATGACGGTGCAGGAGATTTGTGCCGGGGGAGAACGGTATCAGGTCACCGGTGGTGGCTATTCGCCGGAGGGGGAGATTGATTTCCAGGGACAGCGGGTTGATTTAGCAGAGACTCCCGCTCTATTTGAATGCCTGCAAGCTGGGTTGTTGTGCAACGACGCTCACATTGAGCAGCAAGAGGCGAATTGGGCTGTAGTGGGAAGCCCAACCGAGGGGGCGTTAATAACGGCTGCTCTTAAAGCAGGGCTGACTTCAGAAGCCGGGGCAAGGGCTTTGCCAAGGCTTGCCACCCTACCGTTTGAGTCTCAGTTTCAATATATGGCAACCCTGCATAGTGTCGGCTCAGAACGGTTGATCTACGTCAAAGGATCGGTCGAAGCGATTCTTGAGCGGTGTAATCAGATGTTGAATGTCGAGGGTCAAGCGATCGCGCTTGACTCCGCTGAGATCGAACAAGCCGTCAATACTATGGCTAGCGAGGGGTTAAGAGTACTGGCTCTAGCGAGGAAATCCGCATTCAGATCCCAAACATCAATCAAGCATTCTGACATCGAGCACAACTTAATTTTTCTGGGACTCCAGGGCATGATTGACCCACCCCGTCTTGAGGCAATTCAAGCAATTCGGTCTTGTCAATCTGCTGGAATTCAGGTCAAGATGATCACGGGCGATCATGCCAAAACAGCTGCTGCGATCGCTCAGCGCATGGGACTCAATCAAGCGGAAGATACACCCGTATTCACTGGTCAAGATCTAGCTGGAATGAACAATGCGGAACTGAACAATGCTGTTGAACAAAGCCATGTGTTTGCACGGGTTGCCCCCGAACAAAAGCTTCGTCTGGTAGAAGCACTTCAGTCCAAAGGCGAAATTGTCGCGATGACTGGAGATGGGGTCAACGATGCCCCTGCCTTGAAGCAAGCCGATATCGGGGTAGCGATGGGGATTACGGGCACCGAAGTCTCGAAAGAGGCGGCAGACATGATTCTGACAGATGATAATTTTGCGTCGATTGAACGAGCTGTAGAAGAAGGACGTACGGTTTACAAAAACTTGCTGCGGGCAATTGCCTTTATCTTGCCAGTGAATGGTGGGGAGTCCATGACCATTCTGATTGCTGTCCTTCTAGCAACCCCACTGCCGATTCTGCCCGTGCAAATTCTCTGGCTCAATATGGTAGGGTCGGTCGCCCTATCGGTGCCGCTGGCATTTGAGCCGCCCTCACTCGATGTTATGCAACACCCACCCCGTCCAGCAAACGAACCTCTCTTGTCCCGCAGACTGGTTACCCGAATTCTGGTAGTTTCTGTGTTTAACTGGATTGTTATTTTTGGCACCTTTGCCTGGGTGGTTCAGACAACTGCTAATGAAACCTTGGCCCGGACAATGGCAATTCAAGCACTGGTTGCTGCCGAAGCCTTTTACCTATTGAGCATTAGCCGGTTTGCTCCAGCACTCATTGCCAGGTTCCGCGGTCAAAATGAGGCAATCAGCTATACAGTGGCAATCGGTATTGCAGGGGTCTTCACGCTTCAACTTCTGTTTAGCCAATGGAGCATCATGAATCAGCTCTTTGCTACGGAAGCACTCACCCTTGTTCAAGGCTTAATCTGTCTGGGAATTGGGCTACCCATGGTTGCTTTGTCAGCACTCCTAAAGCAGATTGCACCCTTGAAATAAGTGATCTTCACGGGATGGCTATTTGCTTGTTTTACAAACTTCTAACTCAAATTAAAAAAGTCTTTATTCCTTCCTATGACTTCCTATAATCCCAAACATGCGATCGGAATCTTCCCAAGTCGACAAAACGCGGAACAGGCGCTAATTGAGCTCAAAGATAAGAGTTTTCCCATGCACAAAATTTCAGTGATTACCAAATCTTCTGATCAGAATGATTTGAATAATCGCGGTGTGCAGCAACCTCCTATAACAAGAGCAGAAGGGGCAAAAGCAGGCGCACTCTTGGGTAGTACAGGAGTAGGATTACTAACTTTAGCGGTTGGGTTAAGTGTATTGCTGATACCTGGAGTTGGCCCTGCCCTAGCGGTAGAAGGTCTTCTAACCACAGTTCTGGGAAGTGGAGCCGCAGCGATCGTTGGAGGTCTATATGGCGCACTTCAAGGATGGCTGGTGCCAGAGGAACAAGCAAGAATCTACAACGATAGATTGAATCAAGGGGATTATTTAGTGGTCATAGAAGCAGTAGAGGATGAAATTCAGCTTGCTGAACCTATTCTCAATCGTTGGGGAACTCGTGCATGGCGTGTCTATGATGCTGACTAGTCAATTCTTATTAGATGTCAAGCACAAAGGGCTCTTCCGAGCTTTTGGTGAAGCCGAGAAGTAGGGAGGAAACTATAG
>NZ_JCACKG010000288.1:0-2348 GCF_059505265.1 Myxacorys chilensis
CGACCGTTTGCTGCCCATGCTAGGAATTTTTCCTCCCTAACATGAATCAGCCCTGGCCGAGCTGGGGCATTTCGTTTCTGGGCTTTATGGCGAAGATGGGAGGTGTGTTGCTGCTGCTGGCGGTGGCGAGTCAGGAGATGATAATCCTTGCCGAGTAACTGTCGGATACTTCGATAGGCGAGAACCCGGTTGGTGCGAGCATCCCACACGGCAACGGTGGCGGGTTTCTCCAACCCCAAACTTATCCCTACCAGAATGTTGGAGTGCCCCTGGTAGAGCGGTTGACTGGGACGGTTGAAAGGATTGTTAATCCGTTCCAGGGTAGAGTTCATCCGCTTGACATAGCCCTCCTGCGTTTTAGACAGTTCGCCTTTGTCTTGCATCTGGCTGATTTTCTTGGCAATATCAGCTGCTTTCTCCTGACGGACTTGCTCGGTTCCTTCCTGGCTCCAAAGGCGGGTGTCTACGGTGCAGTACAGGGTCAGGCGATGAATTTCCCAGGGTTCTCCTTTCCCTTCCCCCTCCTGCCATGCCAGACGAACAGACCGAAGCGTGAAAAGACCGCTGGAATGTTGATTTTTGCCAGCGCGTTTGGTTTCCTGATCTTCCAGAAATCGCTGAAACCAGGGGAGTTGGCGTTGGTCACAGTAGACGACAAAGGTGTCACTGAATCCACTGAAATGGACACAGATGCGCCCTCTGTCATTACGTGACCAGACCAGATCTTCATTCGTCTCGAAGACTAGTGGAAAGGGCAGAACACTGGGTTTGGTGAGTAATCTATCCTGCCAGCGTTTTGCCTCAGTGTTATCTCGCGGGACGGTTAGGGTAGCAATATCTGGCGTTTGCAGCCAGCTTTGCCCAGTCAGGTCTCGACCGTGGGGGATTCGCGCTTCTAGTTGCTCCCGAAGTCTTATGACTTGAAGTTCAGTTTTTCGGCGGCGTTGGGTGAATTTTTTAATGTCCTCTTCCTGATCGAGCACTTGACAACCGTTTTTGAGCAGGTAGGCGATTGCACACCGTTCCAGCACCTTTTTGGCATCCTGATAGCGATCGAACAGTTGATTCACTAAACTGCGGTCTGAAGACTCTATCTTTTTGCGCTTTTTACCTTGTTTGACTGGGGACTGGGTTGCTGGATTGACAGTAGGGGATAGCTGAAGTTTGAGCAAGAGGGCACTGGCGCGATCGCGAATTCTGCCAAGTTCAACTCCACTTTCCTGGGCTAATTCTTCATCGCTCTTGAGCATTTCCAACCAGCGCAATTTACCGTCCAGCTTCTGTTGAAGCCGCTTCTGAATGGCTAACCAGGACTTGAAAATGTAATCTGCGGCATGTTCTGCGGAAGTATAGAGTCGAGCGGGTTGACCACTGAAGCGGGAATCTGTTTTGAGGGGTTTACAAAACTGAGAGACGACAGCAGAAGAAATTTTACCTTTGCGTCGCCACGTTTCAAACTCGGAGTGCTGACTCAGTTGCTCGATGAGGGTATTGATGAGTGGCGTGTTGCGCTCTGCCATCAGCGTCCAAAGCTGTTGGCGGGTTTCTGGTGAAGCAACTAAACGACACTGAATCGTAATCTGACTCATAAGAACAAGTGTTCTACTTCTTTTAGGCAGATTATCCGTTATTCAGCTTTTTTGCAAGAGCTTTTTACTAACTCACAATAGAGTTGTTACTCATGAATCGTCTTCGTCTACCTCGTCTTCGGGGACGACCTCATCGGATAAGATGATCGCTTTATCCAGGACAGCTTCAATTTTAGTCAGCAGCGATCGCTGCTGGACATTGACAGGAGAAGAAATCGCCGCCTTTGGTGGTGGACAGGCTCTTTGTTCAAATATAAAAACTGGGCAACCGGCTCAAAAAAGGCTTCAATTGATTGGTAGCTCAGTTAAGTTGTTTAGTCGTCAGTTGGGTTTGGAATACGGGAACTCTCAAATCGACCCATCTTCAAGATTCAGGTACATTGAACAATTTCTTGATTGCCGATAGGGTGCAGATTGTTTTTCGTGGTGCTGTGTTATGGGCACCCATCAAAATAGCTCGTTCCTCATCCATCAGCCCTAATTTATGCCAGAACAACTCGATAAACGTTCCTTAAGTGAGCGGGACATTTGTACAAAGTACATCACTCCTGGAATTGTGGGTGCCGGATGGGATATTCAAACTCAGATTCGGGAAGAGGTGACGTTTAGTTTACGAAGGGGCGAGTCAACCCAAAAGGCAAACTGGTGAGTCGGGGAGAGTCAAAACGGGCGGACTACATTCTTTACTACAAACCTAATGTGCCACTTACTACAGTTGTAGATCGTTCATTGGCAGGTTGAAGGGCTGTCCCCTTCTGA
>NZ_JCACKG010000289.1:0-37666 GCF_059505265.1 Myxacorys chilensis
TATTTCACTGCCTTGCTGATTGAACTTCGCTGAAATGTCAACACAACCTAGCAATCGTCTGTGTTCTATCCATGCTGAATCTCGAACGCATCTTGAAACAGGATCGTCTGCTATGGGCAATGACAGGACTTAATTGCAAAGCGTTTGAATCCCTCCTGCCGAGTTTTGCACAAGCCTACGAGCAAAGCCGAGTCAACCGAGACGTCGAGCGCCAGCGAGCGATGGGAGGAGGGCGAAAAGCAACGTTACGCACGAGTCGTGAAAAGTTGTTCTACATCCTGTTGTACTGCAAATGCTATCCCACTTTTTCGGCTTGGGTGGGTTTGGGTGCAAGTTGAAATTTGATCTTCGCCATCACTTGCGGAGGGGCTTTTTGCAGAGCGACGGTAATCGCTCAGACACGCTCACCGTAGTTCAGCAAATCGTAATCTTCTGTGTATGCCTCTTAGTCATTAAAAAACCCTCCTTTATCAATTTCAGCAACAACAAATTTATTGCTTCCGTAAGCAAAATGATCAACAAAAACGCTAAACCATTTCTTGACAAGGAATGATTGAGTTCAAAATTAAAAACAACGTTAAGTGATTGGTGATTGCGATCACTAGATTGTATGCTCTTGATCACTCTTCATTTTATTGCTCAAAATCCCAGCATACTTTTTCCACTTCTGCGATAACTTCATTACTACATGACTAGTTTTGCTAAATTTTAGAAGCTTTGATGAAGATGGCCGAAGCTCGAAACCTTTGTCCTGAGAATAACGTGCAGCTAATGTAGGTTAGATTACTGCTCGCTCTAAATTACTTTTCAGTGATTCAGTCGTCTTTCATACTAAGCACGAATTGATATCCACTGAATCAAAGCATTTCTGCCCTTTTTCGGAATGGATGCATAACGACGTGTAGTCACTCGTGTAGTTACTAAAGAGATTTCGATCTCATCGCTCGAGCAACGCTTAGGTTGGTCAGTCTCCACTTCTGGAACCTATGCCTGTGTTCTCAAGTCCTAAAAGGCGGGGAACACTAGCTACACAACCAACCGCTTCTTATTCGTACCCAGAGCAACCGAAACGAAACATGATGCCAGCAACCTCTTTCTACGCTGATGCAGACTATGACTCCTCAGCTGTGGAGCAGCCATCTCCCTTCGTGGCACGGTTTAATGATCGCGACGATCTCGAACCCTCGCCCGAAGATCTGGTGGATCTTGACTTGGGCTATGTCCCGCAAGGCACGCAAAACCTAGGGCGTCGGACAACTGATTTAGTTCGGCTGTATTTACAGGAAATTGGCCGCGTCCAATTGTTGGGACGAGATGAAGAAGTCTCGGAAGCCCAAAAAGTGCAGCGCCACATGCGGCTTTTAGAGCAACGCAACGAAGCGGGAGAAACAGGAAACACACCCGTCCACCGCTATGTACAGTTGATTGATGCCCGCGATCGCTTAGCCTCTATTCTGGGACACCGACCGTCTCTAGAGCGGTGGGCCACCGAAGCAGGCGTTGAAGTCTCTAACCTCAAGCCGATTTTGGCTCAAGGCAAACAGGCGTGGGCCAAGTTAGTCAATCTAAGCACTGAAGAATTAGATCAGATTCAAACTTCAGGAATCAATGCTAAAGAACACATGATTAAGGCAAACCTGCGCCTAGTCGTGTCTGTTGCTAAGAAATATCAAAATCGTGGTTTAGAACTTTTAGATCTGATTCAAGAAGGCACATTAGGTTTAGAGCGTGCCGTTGAAAAATTTGATCCAACCAAAGGATACCGCTTTAGCACTTATGCCTATTGGTGGATTCGGCAGGGTATTACCCGTGCGATCGCCACTCAGAGCCGCACGATTCGTCTTCCAGTTCACATCACCGAAAAATTAAACAAAATTAAAAAAGCTCAACGCAAAATCTCTCAAGAAAAAGGTCGGACTGCAACAATCGAAGATATCGCTGTAGAACTTGAGATGACGGCTCCTCAAGTTCGGGAAGTCTTGCTGCGAGTGCCGCGATCGGTTTCTCTAGAAACCAAAGTGGGCAAGGAGAAAGATACAGAGTTAGGCGATCTGCTCGAAACGGAAGAAATTACGCCAGAAGAAACATTGATGCGCGAATCCCTGCGGCGGGATTTGCTGCAACTTATGGCAGACCTCACCGATCGCGAACGAGATGTGATTCAAATGCGGTTTGGCTTAGGCAGCGACGGACAGCCCTATTCCTTGGCAGAAATCGGTCGAGCGCTCGAACTCTCTAGAGAACGAGTCCGGCAGATTGAAGCGAAAGCATTGCAAAAACTTCGTCAGCCTAAACGACGCAATCGTGTGCGAGACTACCTAGAATCGCTAAGTTAAAGGCTTGCGGTTCTAAAATCTGGGCAGTTGCCTTCCTCAACTGAATATTATTATCAATAAGGCGAACTTCTTGCAAGTCGCCTTATTTTTAGTTATGCTATATTCTCAAGAAAGGAGGCTTTGTTGAGAATGTTAAACGCTCCTGTTTATACTTCAGCCTCACTCAAGGCTGAACTGAATGAGAAAGGCTGGCGCTTGACTCCACAGCGCGAAGTAATTCTCACCGTGTTTCAAAATCTGCCAGAAGGACAGCACTTGAGTGCTGAAGATCTCTACGCTCTACTGGAAGAACAAGGAGAAGGCATTAGTCTATCGACGATTTACCGCACCCTAAAGCTCATGTCTCGCATGGGCATCCTGCGGGAACTGGAACTAGCAGAAGGTCATAAGCACTACGAAATCAATCAGCCTCATCCGCATCATCATCACCATCTGATCTGCGTGCGGTGCAGTAAAACAATTGAGTTCAAGAGTGATCCGATTCTAAAGATCGGCACGAAAGCTGCCCAGAAGGAAGGTTATCACTTGCTAGATTGTCAGTTGTCGATCCATGCGGTCTGCCCGACCTGCCAGCGATCGCTGTTGGTGTAACTCATGGATACGTAACTCGCGCATCTAATCCCTGCGATCGCAGCAGTCTCGTTTGTCTATCTGCCGCTTCCCGAGAAGGAAACGTGCCCGCTTGAACATAATCTCCTAGACGCGAGCCTGACAAAAAGGCAGTTGGTGCGTATTGTCGCACCTTTGCTAGGATAGTGTCGTCGTTTTTCGGCACGATGACGACATATCGCTCATTTGCGTCTCCGCCTACCGCAGATGAAATTCCTAAGGCACTCAGGGTTTGAGCATCAGCACTTCCAGTGATAGCAAGCTGTCTATCTTGCTGAAATCGAGTCACTGCGTCTTGAGTGGCAGAACCGTAATAGCCTGTCACGGAGGTATTGAAGTAGCCTAGGTTGGCTAAGCGACGCTGTAATTCTTCCACATCAGCACCGCTATCGCCAACACCAAGCTGCCGACCAGAGGGTTGATAGCTGGGCGAGGGGCTAATTCCTAAGGCTTGATAGACTTGAGTTCCGACAATGCCATCCGCGATCAAGTTGCGATCGCGTTGAAACCTTAGGACAGCCTCTGTCGTATCTTGCCCAAATACCCCATCAATGGAGCCTCTGTAATAGCCCAGCGCCGCTAATTGTTGCTGAAGGTTAGTTACGGCGGCTCCGCGATCGCCCTCCTGAAGGACACCATCAGAGGGGTAGATGGGGGCAGATCGATCACTATTGTCAGGGATACGATCGCCTTCAAATTGCGCCATTGCCGATTGAGCAACCCCGAAAATAATAGAGCTGATTAGTAAACTCAGAAGGTTTAAGTAAGCGGGTTTAGAAAACTGCCGTCGATTTAATTTGCTCATGATTTTATAAGCTTCGACTAAGTTAGTAAAGAGAAGCTTTTACCTTTCATAAATAAATATTAACTAAGTTCGACACTAACGCCCAGCAGTTTCAGGACGAAATCGCTATGTCTTTCGATAGAATTTTGGATATTTGTACTAATCAGAAATTTATATGTAAATTTTTCGCTCTACTCAATGTTTCCAGCTTTAACCCAGCCTTCTTTTTCGCTTGCTGGAAGTCTCACCTTTTGCCAACCACCATCTGGGCTAGTTTCTAGAACAACTACTCGATCGTTATACTCGATACCACCAATCTGACTCCCATTAGGACCATCTCTCAAAATGAGGCCAATTGGTTGAGTGACTCGCGCTTCCGTTGCACCTGACGGCAACGGTTTAGCAGCTGGCTCGCTTGAAGATGGCTCAGCCGTCTTATTGGCTTTAGCGGCTGTAGCATTTGATGACTTCGCTGCTGGCGCGTCGTTGGGATAAATTGGCTTTGCAGGCGAAGCATTGTATTTTGCAATCACAATACGAGCGGCGATAAAGCCGCCTCCAGCAATGAGACCAATCGCTACTAGCAGCCCAAGGAGCACTTTAGAAAAGCCAGACCAACTCATGAGTCACCTGATGCAATAAGTGAAGCAAGCCAAATTTTACCACTCATCCTTCTGGCTGCTGCAATTGGCGCTGAATTCGATCGCTCAGACTGCTGTGTTTTGAGGCGAGTCTTGCTTTTCCAGCCGAGGCCCAGTCCTGGAGAAATTCGATTTGCTCTTTGGCAGTGCGGGCAAGGGGGACGGTTTGACTCGCCGCTTCTAGAATATCGTCGGTAGTAAAATCGCGGTTTTGACTAAAGCCTAGATGCATCGCTTCAATTAGCGCTTGCTCAATTTCGGCTCCAGAAAAATCGGGCGTTTCATAAGCGAGGCGATCGAGGTCGTACTGGTCCAGATTGTGCGATCGCAGTCTCGATAAATGCACCTCAAAAATGGCGCGTCGTTCTTCTTGACTGGGCAAACCGACAAAGAAAATTTCGTCAAATCGGCCTTTTCGCAACATCTCCGCTGGAAGCGATTGAATATTGTTGGCAGTGGCGACGACAAAAACAGGAGATTTTTTCTCTGCCATCCAGGTAATAAAGGTTCCGAACACACGGCTTGTTGTACCCGCATCACCGCGACCATCGACCCCTGAAAAGGCTTTATCAATTTCATCAATCCACAGAATGCAAGGCGCAAGGGCTTCTGAGAGTTGAATCATTTGACGAGTTCGAGACTCTGACTCGCCGACTAAGCCCCCAAAGAGGCGACCTACATCTAGTCGCAGGAGCGGCAAATGCCAGTGGTGCGCGATCGCTTTTGCCGTTAGCGATTTTCCGGTGCCCTGAATCCCAACTAGCAGTAGCCCTCTAGGAAAGGGCAATCCATACTGCCGCGCCCGTTCTGAGAACGATCCGCCGCGTCGAATCAGCCAGTCTTTGAGGTTATCCAATCCGCCGATATCTGAAATGTTTTCCGTAGCCGGATAGAAATCTAAAATCTGAGTCTGCCGGATGGTTTGGCGCTTTTCTTCTAAAATCAAATCGACATCTTCGGGTCGCAGTTCACCATGTAGAGCTAACGCCCGCGCCAAAACCCGTCGGATTCGCTCAATTGATAACCCTTGGCACGATCGCACTAATTCATCTAACACCTTACCTTCTAAGCGCTGTCCAGTGGCACTCAAGAGGCGCTCAATCTCGGTTGCGATTTCAGCGGCGTTAGGTAGGGGAAACTCAAGTACTGTTAGGACTTCGCTCAAATCTTCTGGAATGGCAACTTGTGAGGAGAGCAACACCAAGTTTTTCGGTTGAGATTTTAGCAACCGCAGAAGATTACGCAGTTTGCGCGAGATGGAGATATCTTCTAAGAAGCGATGAAAATCTCGCAGTACAAAAATTGCGGCAGCACTAGCAGGAAGCTTTTCGACGAATTCCAGGGCTTGCAGCGGATTGCGTTTGCCAAATCCGAGATCGTTAGGATTCCCCTGATAGCCATCGACAAAATCCCAGGTGTAAACCGCTCGATCGCCCTGTTGTTTTGCTGACAGAGCGATCGCAGCTTCCACTCGTTCCTCTTCGCGAGTTGGGATATAGATAATCGGATATCGTGCTCGTAGCAGCAGATTAAACTCGTCGCTGAAACTCATAGCAGGTGCAGGTCAATAGGAATCTCACCTCTATACCGTACAACACCGCCCTTCCTAGGCAACACATCCCTACGAGGGGAGGTGTCCCTTCAAGGCGTTGAGCGATGCCCATCGTCGGTCAGTGATGTGAGCATTTTTATCCTCAACTTCAATCCCTTGACAAGACTGGCTACACAATTGACGTTGGGGAATTTCTAGACACAGTTGCTCATAGAGCCACTTTTCAGGGTCGAAATATCCGTTTGGCGGCAACGACTCCATCAGATCGTCTAGGGTCAAATCGCGATCGAGGGGAAGTTCTTCAGTCGGGTCAGCAGCGTCGTTAAGCCAAATCATCTCTGATGGAGAAACAGAAAGACGATAATTGAATTGCTGCAAGCACCGATGACAGGTGAGGGTTACGATCGCTTCTGCCTGCGCTGAAACCTCTAAATAGTTGCCTTGGTGAGTAATAGTGATGGTGCCTTGAACGGGAGTTAACGTTTCTAGACCTTTAATCGGCTCTTTAAATTCAAGGGTTTCGGTTCGCTCAGGGGCGTGTGTTAATCGAGGAATATGAATCGCTTTCATTAAAAACAGTTACTCTCTAGTAACTCGAAAACGCCAATTTTTTCTTTGGTTTTAATCTGGTTCTTTAAGTTTGATCTTAGCTTTGATCTGAAGGGTGGGCAAATCGCACCACCAAATTTCGATGGGGTTCTTGCCCACGGCTGAAGGTTTCTAGATCGGGTTGATCTTGTAGCAGAGAATGAATTTGGCGACGTTCGGCAGAGGAGAGGGACTTAATCTCGTATTCTTCGCCTGTCTCACGGACGCGATCGCTCGCAGTTTGAGCGATCGCTGCTAACTCTTGCTGACGCCCTTCACGGTAGCCATTTAGCTCGATCGTTACCGATCCTTGCTCTTCCTGACTTAAGCCGAGGTTCAGCGCAGAATTTGCTAAATACTGAATCGCATCCAGTCCCGCTCCGCGATCGCCAACTAAAATGTCAATTTGATGGGGATGTAAAGTCGCATGGTCAATCGTCAGCCAGCAGCTTTTCCCAAATGAATTTTCTCGAACTTCGGCTGAAACCGTCGTCGATAGCCCCGCCAACTTCAAAAAATTCTCTAGCCACTGCTGACCCCGTTGCTGTAACTGATCACCCATCTCACGTTATGCCTTCTTCTTACGACCGGGTTCAAAGGGCAGCGCTCCATCTGTCAATGTCGCTGCTGCTCCACCACCATTTTTTGCTTCTTCGTCAACAATCTTTTGAAGATTCTCTGGAAGCGGTTCACGAGAGAGAATGAAGGTTTGAGCGGTCTGAAAAATGTTTGCGATGACCATGTACATCAATACTCCAGCCGGCAACGGGAAGAAGAAGAACATGCCAGAAAAGATCACCGGAGTGATTTTGTTGACTGTATCTTGCTGAGGATTACCCGTTGATCCCTGTCCCGAAAGAAGTTGATTTATGTAAAGGCTGATTCCAAAGAACAGAATCATGCCGATAATATCCCAGTGCAGCGTTCCGTCCGGGTCAACCGCACCAACATGGCCAAGCGCGTTAATAAAGAGGAATCCTTTATCAGCCGCTAAACCTGGAATAATCGCTTGAAGCGTGACATCTCCAGGTTGCAGCGCTTCGATCGTTCCGTCTTCGTTGATCCGGATCCGCTCTGCTCCGGCAGTCACTTTGTACTTAGGAACTAGATTGGTGTCAGGGTATTCTGCCGTTAATTGGCTCAGTGGCTTTCCTTCAGGCGTTTGAAATTCAAATTTCGTCTTTTCGCCGACCGCCAACTTGGTTCCACTCGGCGCGATCGCTGAGATGCGAGAGTGTACACCATCGGACAAATAAATGTTTTGAGACGGGGTTACAAACGCTTGGGGCGTCACTTGCTCAATCTGCCCTTTCGGCAAAATTTGCAGGTTCACGTTGTAAGGCACGTCTGAAAAGGGTGATCCTCGCAAGGTTGCAAATAGCGCAAATAGAATTGGCATCTGAAGTACGACTGGTAGACAGCCTGCTAAAGGATTGCCAAACTCTTTGTAGAGAGCGCTAATTTCTTCTTGCTGCTTCGCTGGATCGCTCTTGTACTTCTCCTGAAGCTCCTTCATTCGCTTCTGCATCACAGGCTGAGACACTTTCATCCGCCGCATACTGCGAATTGAGCCAGCGCTCAACGGGTAGAGCGCGAAGCGAATTACTAAAGTCAGGGCAATAATTGCCAAACCATAGCTGGGTACGATCCCGTAGAAGAAGTCTAGGATCGGGAGCATGATTTTGTTGGAAAGAAAGCCGATACCAAAGTCCATTCGCTTTACGTCTACCTTAAAAATTGCTGTTTCAACCCAAGCCTCTCGATCGATTGAGATGAATCGAGATGACCAGATTCTAGTTTAGCGTTCACCGCGTCTATCGACGCTTGATCGATCGAGATTTCTATTTTTGAGACCCTAATCCGCCACTTACTTTTTTAGCTCGCTCGGATAGATGTTGATTGATATAGTCGTAAACCTGACGGAAATTTGGAACAGAGCGCATCTCTAAACGGCTACCGTCTTTTAGCGTCAATACCATATCACCCCAAGCACCAAGGCCACGGGGAACCGTGACAACCTTTGCAATTTCAGAGTAAATGATATCGGAGCGATCGCGACCCATCCACCCCCCCGTCACGCTTATCCGGCGATCCGTAATGCGATAGCGCAACCAGAATGCCCGTACGATGGAGCCAATGGTGAGCGGAATACAAATAATCGTAAATCCGAGCAGAATGTTGATGATCAAGTCACCAACATGAGGCCCGCCTTCGTAGTAAACCTCTTCTTTAATCGCCATATAGCACCTCGGCTTTTGTCAACAACTGCTCTAATTCTTGCAGAAATTGAAAATAATCACACCCAATCGCGGGTGCTTCTTCAGAATCCGCTTTTGACGATCTTTTAGAGCTTGGCGAAGCCAATCGCACGCCGATCACAATATTCCATCCTGGAGAGAGCCGAGGCAGTAGCTGACGGACCGCTGCCCGAATTTGCCGTTTGATCCGGTTGCGAACAACGGCACGCTTACTCACTTTTTTGCTAATTGAGATACCAATCCGCGTAGGAGCAGGCTCGCTTGCTAATTCTTTAGAGCTTGGCAGCGCTAATCGCAGCGCTCGTAATGTAAAACATGTAGAGCCGCGACGAAGCCCACGTTGATAGACAGCATCAAAGTCTCGTCGGTGCTTTAGTCGGTGATGCTTTGGCAATGCCACTGTGGTTTACTCAATCAGCGGTTCACTCGATCAGCGCAACGTCGCAGCAATCTCACTATCCCTGAGAAACAGATAGACGAATCCGCCCTTTATTACGCCGTGCTTTAATCACGTTCTGACCGTTCTTGGTTCGCATCCGGGCGCGAAATCCAGACACTCTTCTTCTCTTACGAGAGGTTCCTTCTAAAGTACGCTTCGTCATTGCCGTTGCTCCAGCTTAAATCAATCAAAAAATAAGTAGACTGCGGAAAATCGCCACAGTCTACTAGAGTATCATCTTTACCGAGTTATTGAATGCCGATAGTTATTGAATGCCAATAATCCAGGTTCCAAGAGTTCTCAGCAAGGGCGCATCGCCTGGCGAAAGCACATTGCAGTTGAAGTAGAACATGCCGCCGCTACTTGGATTTTTGACGTTTGAGAAAATAAGTTCTACGTTAGATGCCGCTGGAACAGGTTCTTGAGGAAACACTTCGATCACGTAGTTTTCTTTCTCCCACTTCACTTCTTGAATGGCAACTTTCTTGTCATTTACTCGCAGTTCGACATCTTTGGGATCAAACACACCTTTGTAATAGTTGGGGTAGTCGATCGAGAACTGCGCGACCGCGACTTTCATTTTGTCCTTCTTGACTCTCAGTCGGTAGCGATCCCAACTGCCTGAGTTGCCACCGAAGTCAAGGTGATAGTTGAGTTGATTTTTGGGTTCGACACCGCTAAAAATTGTGAATCCTGGCGTAGTTTGGGCACGTACCACCAGAGGAAGACTCGCCAGTAAACAGCCTGCGATCGCAAAGCTAGTGGTTGAGCGCACCAAAGAAGACGCCACTCGACGCATCGAACATCCTTTTAGCAGCATAGGTATTTGACCAGAAGAACAATGGTTAGGAGAAATGGAATGAGACTTCATGTAATGAGATTAACAGTTAAATGAGATCAACAGAAGGATTGATCAGAGGAGAGGCTTTGATTGATGCTGAATGCATTAACCTTCAAAATGTTCCCCCAAATAAAGTAATGACCCAATTTCTATCGGAAGTCTCCGGTGATGGGGTGCGATCGCGACTAACCGTAGCAAATTTTCAGACGGCATTCTGTTGGAGCGATTCTCCAGAGCTTGTAGAAATTAATTGCAATTCTGTTGCTTGTAGCGCTTCAAATGTTCCATCCATTTTTGGATCTGGAGGCACGAAGATGATGAACCCATCGCGCCCACGACTCAGAAGGACTCGATAGCTATTTAATCTGAGCCGTAGCGGATCGCGGACATCTTTCTGTCGAGTTGTACTGACCCATGCTCCATCGCGCCAAATCAGATCGTTACCCCAGCAGACAATTGGCAAGTCCAACTCCAGTCCTTGGCAGCTAAATTCTGTGACGACTCCATTCAAGGCACAACAGGAAAGCGATGAATCTGGTGAATCGATGTACCACGCTCCAACATTCAGTTTCTGAGTCGAAATATAATCGTTGTTGATATTGTATTGAGTTAGGTTGCGAGCGCGGGAAGAGGCAACAAAACCATAACGTTTATCAAATTGCTCATGATAGCGATCGCGGCAATAAGATTTAGCAGATTCTAAATCGCGGGTCAGATAGGTATCAAATCCTTCGCCCATCAAAGAAGGAATGGCTTTTGCTGCTTGATCAAATTCACCTAAAAGAACGTAAGCAATCCAAGCCTGCACATGCTGTGCCACATGTGTTCTGAGTGAGGTTGTAAGGTTAAATAAATCTTTAGTATGAAGGCGTTCTGCCGAAATTGCACTGAATACTTTCGAGGGTTCAGGGGCGCAGTGAACATGCCACTTAGAAGCAATGGGTTCAAATCCTAAATTCCACTGTTCAATGCCGTCTTCTTCGCCCACGTGGATCTGCTGACCTTCACCAATTAAACCGACCAAAACGCACCAATCTGGGATGCGATCGCAGATGCCAATGACTGCCCCCGCTGCCGCTGAACCTATGCCGTATTTTTCAGCCATGCGATCGCGATCCCAAGCTCGTTGCGCCTCATCAAAAACAATCATGTGTTCTTTTGGAGCGGTTTGGCGACGCATTTGATATTGAATATAAAAATTACGAACGGCTTGCACAAAAGCTTTGCTCTTGAGTGCATATTGCAAAACGGTCAGTAACGGTGCGTTTCCGGTGAGAAAAATAGCATTTCGCTTTCCATCGATCTGCAAAGGATTTTGATAAACAAACTGCAAACCGACTAATGTTTTTCCGGCTCCAGGGACGCCCGTAATTAAAACAAGATGACGCTCTTTTTTCTGCTCTGCCGTTTCTGCTAATTCATTGAGATAGGCTAACAGCTGTGGAATGCCTGCACTTTGAGCACTTTTGATGTTTGGAAGCGATTCGTTTTGAAAAATTTGCTGTGCCGCTTGAACCACCGTTGGCAGTGGTGAATAATTTGCATTAATCCAAGCTTCCGTACTGATTTCAGGCTGCGTTGTTTCTAACGAATCTAAATACGTTGCTATGTTGGATGGACGAACAATTTCTACTTTGTTGTGTAAACGATTTTCTTTTGTAGTTCGCGTGGGAACTAGTATCGCTGTGACCGGATGTCGAGACGACTCGCTGTGATACTCTGCCAAATCGCGGGCGTAGGCGGCTACTTGATCGATGTCTGCTGTGGATGGAGTTGATTTTTGCTTGAACTCGAAAACGAGAATATGACCTGCGCCAAGGATGACAACATCAGGACGGCGGCCCCCTTCGCTGGGCAGTTCATATTCAAAGATGATCGTCCAAGTTGCTGCATCAGGACGGGTTTGTAAAAGATTGGAGAGTTGCGATCGCAAGATCTCCCCGCACTCGATCCACGCTTGCTGTTGAGTAGCGGTCGATCGCTGTCGGTAGAGAAATTGATAGTTTGCGCTGAGCGTTTCTATCCAGTTGGTGGGTGCGGTTGAGAGAAAGGTGTTAATTTCGCCGCGCCAGCCATAGTTAATGGTCATTTGCTCTGTTTGATCGCATAAGTCGAGTTGGCTTGCATGTTCTATCATGTAACGAAGTTAAACATTTCGTGTTCGGCACTCCATCTACTGAGCAGAGGAGAACGAGAGGAGATTGAAAAACTCAGTGAACATGACTTCAAGTTTCTAAGACTGCTTCTCAGCGAGAGAATAAAGGTTTTATGTCGTAATTAAAGAATTTTTTGGAGTGTTATGGGATGATTGATGACGTGAGCTTCCGAAGCGTGGAAAAGTCAATCGCGGTTGTTAAAGGTTGACTGTTGAAATTTGATTGTTGATGCGATCGTCCATATCTAATGGAGAAATACTATGAAACGTCATCTACGATTTTCGGCTCTTAGCATCCTGTTAATGGGGCTAATCGCTTGCTCTCAGTCGCCGAGTGCTGAAAGTTCGCAACCCTCTACCTCAGTTGCTGCATCTCCCAGTGCAGGAAGTCCAAAGCCAGCATCTTCGGTACCAGCCTCTCCTGTGTCCTCTCAAGCAAGTTCCAACGGAGATTTAACTCAACTGTTTAGTCGAGTTTGGCGAGTGACGAAAGCACCTTCAACGCCTGCCTCGGGCAGCATTTACACCTTTCTACCTAACGGGACGCTGCTACAAACTTCTTGCGTCGAACCTTACCGAATTTCGACATGGACAATTGACAAGAATGCGCCTCGCGTCTTGCGTGTAGTTGAAGATGGACAACTGGCGTTTACGGCGACAATTTCCCAGTTGAGTGACACTACACTCCAGTTGCAGCAGACTCTAGTTCGCAGCAACGAAAACCGAAACATCACTTTGAGCGCTGTGCAACAAGAGTTTGTGTGTCCTGACTTACCCAAACGTTAGTCACGCAGATGTTCAGTCATAATTCAGAAGCAGTTCTCATTCACCGTTAACGAATTCTCATTACGGCTCAGAAGTTTTCTAGTAAAGGCGAATTTAACGGTTTTGTACACTTAAATTCAGCAACACTGAGTTTTTTACTTGTTCTTCTTGAGCATGACGAACACATCGTAGCGGGCAGTGCGATCGCTCGTGATCGCCGCCGTTACGCCAATGGAATTCATCGCTTCGAGAGCTGTACGATTGGTGATCGGCAACTGCAACAAGGGAAAATTCTTCAGTTCAAGCAAGCGATCGATGTTGACGAAGAAATGGCCGTTGTTTTGAGTGATCTCTGAAGCCGTAGTCTTGCGAAACATCTCGTTCTCTGCCAAAGCACTCGCGGGTTTGGGTAAGAAAGTCTGAGCTACAGGTGCGCCCAACGAGAGAAACGCGACATCACCATCCATCCATCCCCGGCTGATATTGATATTGGCAGTAGGCAACGACCAATTGACCACAGATTGGCCAGCAACCTTAGATTCTTCGACCTTAAAGGTATACTTTGCGGCCATTGTTTCATCGAGCCGCTTGAAAGTTGCTTCCGCCGCGCGGCGATCGTTGGTCTGTACCATAACCACTAATCCAGCAGGTAAATTGGCAGGCGCGCTCTGCTGAGCCGGAACCAGCGCCAACGTAAATTCTCCGTCCATCCAGTTCAGGAAATCTTTGTCTAAATCCAAACCAACGGTGGTTTTAATTCCTTGCTTGAGTCCTTCTGGATTGACCAATCGAATCGGATTTGCCGCCGCTCCTTGAGTATAATCTTTCCAGAATTGTTTAAAGTTCCCGCCAGATGCCATCATTAGCGTATCGGCTGGCAATCGGTTTGGCATAATCTTGGCATTATTTCTCGTGTCAAACCGCCGTTGACTATCCGGTTTCAACCAAGACAGACTCTTAAATTGGATGCCGTCTGCCGCCAAGATCGCCGTTCCTGCTAATCCCTGATTTTGCTGAACTTGGCTCAAACTCTGTGGGGGTAACGGACGGTTTGAGTTTGCCGCCGAGGTATTAGCGGCGGCGGGAATATTGACATAAAACCGAGCTAGCGGTCGCTCTGCTTTAATCTGCGTCAAAGCATCTCCGTACCCCGGCGTTCCGGTCAGGGCTGCCCCTCCTTTGTAGGTGTCGATCGCACGTTCGATCGCTTTTGGACTATTGGCTAAGACAATTTCCTGAGCATCTAGCACCGCAACCGAAAGGCTCTGGGCTGGATCACCCTGATTTTCGCGAACCTGAACGCCTTTATACTGCCGCTCAGCCCATTTCCCTTTCGAGGCCGCAGACTGTTCTAACGTCTGTTTTGCCTTGACCGGATCAGCGATCGGCAGCACCATGATCATCGGCTGCGAGTTCACGGCAGGTTGAGAAGGGTTGGAGTTGTCAATTCCAGCTTGCGGCGGCAAAAATGCCATCGTTACTTCTTTGCCCACCCACGGCTGCACGTCTCGTCCATAGTCTAACCCCCGACTGGTGAGAATCCGATCGCGCCACTGGCTTAAATTCTGCTCAAATGCGGCTTGACTACGTGGCGTACCAAACTCTCGAACCTGCCGCCATTGATTCTCTTCGGTTGTTACCGACAACACCATCAGTGCATCTTGAGGAATGACACCCGAACCGACGGGCATGACGCTGAGTTGCCCTTGGCGAGAGAGTAACAAATACGCGATCGCGCCGCCTCCCACCAACAGAGCGGCGGCTCCCGCAGTAAGTAAGAGTTGAGGCTTTTGAGGGCGAGATTTAGGTTTGGCGTTCATGAGCAGGGACTGTGCAAGATAATGCCATGCCACTGTAGCAAAGTCTAACGGATCTGGGGCGAGAATTTTGAGTATAGAACAGTCTAGAGCAGGACGGGTTGCGCGATTGGCTCAGCCAAGTTCCGAGGGATCGCTCGATAAAGGGTGTCGCGTTGAGCAAATGGTCTGCCAATTTTAGCAATTGCGCTCTGCAAGGTTTCGACTTCCATGCAGGTTCCGCCGATCGCGCCTGCCATCGTGGTGATGTGTTCTTCCATTAGGGTTCCGCCGATGTCGTTGCAGCCCCACCGCAGCGCTTCGATCGCGCCTGGAAGTCCGAGCTTTACCCAACTGGGCTGGTGATTCGGAATCCAGTTGCCAAGGAAAATTCGGGCGACTGCCATCAGTAAGAGCGAGTCAGACAGGACGGGCTGATCGCGCCCGACACGTCGCTGCAGAGGTTTGGGGGCGTCTTGTCCGACAAAGGGCAGCAGAATGAATTCTGTGATGCCGGTGTATCCGTGCCGTTTAGCAGATTGTTGCAGCGATCGCAGTAAGTCTAAATGCAGCATCTGCTGTTCTGACGTTTCAATGTGCCCGGATAGCATGGTGCTGGTGGTCGGAATACCCTGCTGATGCGTGGTCTGAACAATCTCCAACCAGGTTTTGCTGTTTAACTTTTCCGGGCAAAGAATCTTTCGTACCCCATCATCCAGGACTTCGGCAGCCGTTCCGGGCATCGAATCGACGCCTGCCTCTCGCAGGGCTGTAATCACCTCTGCAAACGAGAGGTTATCTTCTCGGGCGATGAATTGGACTTCTTGCGGAGAGAACGCATGAAGATGTAATTGCGGAAATGCGGACTTGATGGTTTGAATCAGTTGCACATAAAAAGACAGCGATGAACCCTTGAGTTTTGCGTCTAGATTCAATCCGCCTTGCATACAGATTTCAGTTGCGTTTCGCCTGACCGCATCCGTCGTTTTTTCTAAAATCTGCACCTCATTTAGCCAGTAGGCTCCTTCGTCACCACTATCTCGACGAAAGGCGCAGAAGCTACAGTGCTGCTCACAAATATTTGTGAAATTGATATTGCGATTGATCACATAGGTCACGGTTTCGCCAGCTTGTCGTTGCCGCAAGCGATCGGCAGTCTCGCGAATCCGTTCAATGGCGTTGGCCTCGGTTTGTTGCAGCAGCGCAACGCCATCCTCTGGTGCAATATCTTCTCCAGCCAATGCCCGTTCTAAAATCTCATCCACCATAATTCATTCCCTTTCTTCTAGCGCACCGAGCATGTGTAGAATGCGATCGCCATCTTCCAAATTTCCGGCAATCCGACGCACTGGCTTCGGGTAGACCTTAACCAAGGTCGGCGTTGCAGTGATCTGATCTAATTCTGCTTGTTCTGGATGCTTAAAAATGTCAATTATCTTCAGGGTATAAGGAGATTCTAAAGATTGCTCTAACAGTTCGTGCAAATTCTGCAAAATGCGTTGAGTCGTGGCGCTGTAGCCCGACACAAATAGTCGCAGCACATAGCCTTGAGGGTAGGGAGATGCCGAAATTTGCGGCGGACTCGTTTGAGCAAACGTCGGCGGTGGACTGGGGTGCGATTCTAGACGAAAGACTAAATCGTGATTTTCCCAAAGCTGAGGAAACTGATGGCGATACTGATCAATCACTACTGGATCGCATAAGCCTTCAGGCGATGGAGCCATCTGCCAAGGAACATCGGTTTCAAAAACGGCGTTGAGCAGCGATCGATAGCGAAAAACGGGAGGGTACGCCTCGGCAAAAATTCGCGTCTGCTGCATCTTAGTGTCAAACCAGCGATCCAGGGTGGCTGTATAGCATGGCACGAGGAAATGAGGCGGTTCTGGCAGTTCTAAAATATCTTGCAGCGCAGTACACAAATTGAGATGCCATCGCCCCCGCTTACTAGGATCGATGCAATAGACCAAATCGCCGCCTGGTGTAAACAGCGCGATGCCCTTGAAAAACGAGGGAACCGATCGTTTAAGAATAGTGTTCAAGGACAGAATTAGGACAACGCCAGGAAAAAAATGTGCTGGAATGTACCTCCCTTATACAACAAGACGATAAGTTGTAATCGATTATTCGTAATTTGTGATAGCACCGTTCGTCACTCTGAGCAGGTCATAGCTGAACGAGTTGTGACGCTGAATTAAAGAATTGCCGACAGATTCCCGTTGTCAGGGCGATCGCGCAAACCAATGACGAAACCGCCAGCAGGATCAACACCACAATTTGCAGCGCGATCGCTTGAATCGGATTTGCGCCGCCCAAAAGCTGACCGCTCAAAATACTAGGAAGAGTTGCTAATCCGACAATCGTCATCGTGTTCAGCGTTGGCAGCACTCCCGCCCGAATGGCATCTCGGCGATAGGTCGCGATCGCTTGAGTCGGGGCTGCACCTAAGCTCAGATGCGTCTCGATTTCCGCCCGATTTAAGGTGAGGGCACTGACCAATCGCTCTCCCGCGATCGCGGCTCCATTCATTGCATTACTGAGGACGATCGCAACTAGCGGAATCAAAAACTGCGGGTTATACCAGGGCTGCGCCTGCACGATTAGCAGTTGAGCATAGCCAACCGTCAGGGCTGTACTGATGCCCAACGACCCAATCACCCAAGGCATTAAGCGCGGCAGCTTTTGACTGATACGATTGCGAGTGACGATCGCGGCGACCAGCAGCAGAATGATGGCGACAAACAGAATTAAGAATGGACTCTGCGGCGGAGCGAATACAACCGCGAGGACATAGCCCACGACGACGAGTTGAAGAATCGCTCGTCCGGTCGCGATGAGAAGATTGCCTTCGAGTCCGAGGCGCTGCCAGAAAGAGAGCGCGATCGCAGCGACGACTAATCCCAACGCCCAAAAAATCTGACCGAACGAATCTACGGCTTCAGCGTTCAATACTCTGTCCCTTCTCTACGACTCCGTCCCTCATCTTGCCAGATTGTAAGTTTATTGAAACAATGTAGTCACTTCACGGTCTAAAGCTTTATTAGATCCCCTTCAAGGTACGTGGTGAAACTGAGTGACTACCATTCCCCCTTTTGACCTTTCAGAACAGTTCAAGCTCATTGGTTCCGATATCAATCAAGCCGTTTTAGAGGTGCTTGCCTCCGGTCGTTATATCGGTGGCGCGACGATTGAAAATTTTGAAAACCAGTTTGCCACCTACATTGGAGCCTCCGAATGCGTGACCTGCAATTCGGGAACAGATGCTCTCTATCTTGCTTTGCGATCGCTCAAGATCGGGGCAGGAGATCAGGTCATTACCTCACCCTTTACCTTCATTGCTACCGCAGAGACGATTAGCGCGGTCGGGGCAACGCCTGTATTTGTTGACATCGATCCGCGCACGTTTAACTTCGATTTAGATCAAGTTGAAGCGGCCATTACTCCCCAAACGAAAGCGATCGTTCCCGTCCATCTGTTCGGTCAACCCGTCGATATGACCCGGTTGATGGCGATCGCGACCGCTCACAATTTAGCCGTGATCGAAGACTGTGCTCAAGCCACCGGAGCCGAATGGGCGAGTCAGAAGGTGGGCAGCATTGGACATGTTGGCTGTTTTAGCTTTTATCCAACTAAAAATCTGGGCGCATGTGGTGATGGCGGCGCGATCATTACGAACGATCCTGAACTTGCTGCCACGGTCAAAATGCTACGCGACCACGGGCGGCGCAGTGGCTACTATCACGAAGAACATGGCGTCAACAGCCGACTCGATGCGATTCAAGCGGCTATTCTGCAAATCAAGCTCCGCTATCTAGACACTTGGAACGAGCAGCGTCGCCGCGTTGCCGATCGCTATCATCAGCTTTTATCACCGCTATCTGACCTTGTTCTGCCTCATGAAATTGCAGGCGGACGCTGCGTTTGGAATCAATACACGATTCGAGTCACTGAAACCGAAGCCGAACGCCGCGATGCGATCAAACGGGCCTTGCAAGAAAAAGGGGTCACATCGATGATTTACTACCCCTATCCGCTGCATCAACAGCCAATTTACCAGTCGTTGGGCTATCAACCTGGTCAATTGCCAGAAGCTGATCGCGCTGCCCGCGAAGTGCTGTCCTTGCCAATGTTTCCCGAACTGTCTGAACTGCAACAAGACCAGGTTGTTTACAGTTTGAAAGATTTGTTCGCTTGAAGCGAGCTTACTTTTCGCTGGCAAAGAGCTCGCCATTGTTGCCTGGTCTCAATTTGAGCCGCATTTTGGTTCGGCTCTTTTCCGTTTCAAAAGTTGTAGTTTTATATACTAGAATGAGATGTAAAGCAACAAATGGTAATCCTTCAAGCGGCAGTCGGGCATCAAGAGATTCGCTGAGCCTTTGATCATTAAACTTGTGATTAAAGAAGTTAGTAGAAGTGGAAAATACGGTTGCAAGGCTCAACTGCTGGTGATGGTTGTCCGCATCCTTCGTTTCAAGAGGTATTAAAAACCCGTGGGTCGAATTTCCCTTTCTCACCTAAGACAGTATGACGCTGCCGCGATCGCACAATACTACAGTCTCCGTCCGTGGCGAGCCATTTGGCGATCGTTGCGGATCATTTGGTACTTCGCTGGTTTTATTCTTGGACTCAAGTTTGATCAGTGGTTTGACCGATCAGAGCGGGAAAAACCTCATCGTGCCGCTCAATTACGGCACCTCCTAACGGCGTTAGGCCCAGCATTCATTAAAGTCGGACAGGCACTCTCTACACGCCCTGACTTGATCCGGCGAGATTTTCTAGATGAACTGATCAAATTGCAAGATCAGTTGCCGCCGTTTCCTAACGACATTGCGTTTCGCATCCTGCGGCTCGATCTAGACGCAGAAATCGATGAGGTTTTCGATGACTTCTCTCCAAACCCGATCGCGGCAGCTAGTCTGGCACAGGTTTACAAAGCACGCCTCAAAACTGGAGAAGAGGTTGCGATCAAGGTTCAGCGTCCAAATTTGCTACCCACATTGACGCTCGATTTGTATCTTATGCGGTGGGCCGCTGGATGGATGGCTCCCTGGTTGCCGTTAAATTTGGGACACGATCTGACGCTGATCGTGGATGAATTTGGAACGAAGCTGTTTGAGGAGATCGACTACCTCAACGAAGGCCGTAACGCTGAGAAGTTCGCAAACAACTTCCGCAACGATCTAACCGTGAAAGTGCCCAAAATCTACTGGCGGCACTGCACGCAGCGAGTTTTAGTTTTGGAGTGGATTCACGGCTTCAAACTGACCGATACAGTGTCGATTCAGCAAGCTGGCATGAATTCCGATGCGCTGATCCGAATCGGCGTAACGGCAGGGCTGCGTCAACTGCTGGAATATGGCTTCTTTCATGCCGATCCGCATCCTGGCAACCTTTTTGCTGTTGCTGGCGATCGCGGCGCTCAAATGGCGTTTATCGACTTTGGCATGATGGATCAACTTGGAGAAGAAGCGAAGGAAACGCTCGTCGATGCCATCGTACACCTAATCAACAAAGACTATACAGACTTGGCCCACGATTTTGTCAAGCTTGGATTTTTGGCTCCCGGAACTGACATTTACCCGATCATACCTGCGATCGAAGCGGTTTTGGGAGATATCATGGGCGAGAGCGTCCGAGATTTTAACTTCAAAACAATCACGGATCGGTTTAGCGAGTTGATGTACGACTATCCGTTCCGAGTGCCCGCGAAATTTGCGCTGATTATCCGATCGCTTGTCACTCAAGAAGGCTTGGCGCTGACTCTCAATCCTAATTTCAAAATCGTCGAGGTGGGGTACCCCTATGTTGCCCGCCGCTTGCTCACAGGAGAATCGCCGCGATTCCGTCGTCGCCTGATTGAAGTTCTGTTCAAGGATGGAAAATTTCAGTGGCAGCGCTTGGAAAACATGATTGCGATCGCGCGGTCAGACAGTAGCTTTGACCTTCTACCAACTGCTCAACTCGGCTTAAGCTATCTGCTTTCAGATGAAGGACGGTATCTTCGTCAGCAGCTACTCTTAGCCCTCACCGAAGATGACCGCCTCCATACCGAAGAGGTTCAACAGTTGTGGAACCTGATCAAAGACGACATTCAACCCGCTCGCATCTTGGGCGCAGCCTGGGGCGCGTTAGCAACCTTCTCGACTACTCGCGCTGCCGCTCTGATTCCGTCAATGATGCCTCTCACAAATTCGAGACCCTAACCTGAGGACAATCGTTATAGGATTACATATGACGAAAGGTAACGTCCTGATCTGACCTATAACCCTCCCCAACAAACAGTGAATTACTTTTTTCCTCAGCCTCCCTATCTTCTGTTGTGTGCAGGTCTACTTGCTAGTCTTGCGTCGGGATTAGCGTTTCAGGCAGTGCTGACCCAATCGGTTCGAGACTGGTCTCAAAATCGCTCGACTCGTAGCCTCGCGAATATGCGTGGATTCAATCTTTTCCTGCCGTTCTTAGGCATGGCAGGCGGCGCGTGCTTCTTTCTAGCGGCGGGTGTTGAGATTTTTGGATTTCCGACGAAACTTGCCTATGCGATCGCGGTTCCGATGACGATTTTTACCAGTTGGCTGGTGTGGTCGCAACTGGGCAAGATCTTAGCTCAAATCGAAGAAGGCGGATCTGCCGCCCTAGATTTAGATTCTTTCCGCTAACATTTCTGGGGAAGTTGGCATCGGTTCCAATTTCCCTTACCGATTGCTCAACCGTTGAAGCTGCTGTTGCGTTTTCGTTGCCCACGGCGAATTGCCTTGAGCAGAATAAAGGTCTTTGGCATAGGCAAGAATTCGTTTGGCTTCTTGCAAATTGCCTTTTCGCACAAACGCTAGACCCGCTGCATAGTAGGCATTAGCAAATTTTGGATTTGCTTTAGTGGCTTGCCGGAAGGCAGATAGTGCGCCCTCTAAATCGTTTTGGGTATAGAGAATTGTTCCCAAACTATAATGGGCGACCGCATAATTTGGATTGCGCCCAATTGCTTGTTTGAATGCCGCGATCGCATCGGCTGACTTGCCTTGACGCTGATAGACCAATCCCAAATGGTAGAGCGGTTCTGAGGCATTCTCGCTTAGTTTTGCCGCTTGCTGAAACGCCTTGATCGCGCCCTGCTGGTTGCCGGATTGCGCCAAAAGCAGTCCAAGATTGTAGTGAGACAATCCTAATTTTGGGTCAAGGTCGAGCGATCGCTGTAAATACTCTTTTGCCTGCGGTAAATTACTGCCTTCTAGCAGCGCGGCTCCCAAGTTGGCATAGGCCAAGGCAAAATTGGGACTCGATTGTGTCGCGAGATAAAACGCATCGGCAGCGCCTTGGAGTTGTCCTTGTTGCCGAAGCGCGAGTCCTAAGTTGTAGTGAGCGGCGGTTAATCTTGGATTGAGGCGAGCGGCTTCGCGAAACGATGTGATCGCCTCATTCAATCGTCTTTGTTGCACAAACTGCAAGCCCTGATTGACAATCGCTTCAGCCGATTTTCCTGGCGCTTGAGCCAGTACAAAAGGCAATTGAGGGGGCAACACGAGAGGACTGAGGGAAAGCAGCCCGCTCACTATGAGCAAGCTTAGAGGTTTCAAAAATGGCTTGGCAGACATCATGGCTTACACACTATTTGCGAAAGCGCAACGTTTACAGGATACGCAGCCAATCATAACAGCAGAACATCGCTTAGCTTGTTTGAGCGCGGATCAGAATGAAAATGTTGAATTTAGTTCAACCCAGATTAGCGGCAACTAGCAGCCCCTCCTACAACTTCCGGATAGCTGCCATTCAACTTGGTTTCATCCTCGCGATCGCATCCAGTCTGAGCTAGGAGGTGTGCCAATGACGACAATCCATATCGCTGTGCTAATCGGGCGACGCGCGAATTTGCACTGACAGAAATGCCACGAATCTCGATTAACCCCAACTCGCGAAACCCAAGCTCGATCAATGCTTTTGTAGTCTTGATCGCATAGGGGTAGCGCTCCCAAAATTGGGATGCTAATTCGATGCCCAGTTCTGCTTGATCCGTAGCATCGATCTGACAGTGCTTTCAGTCTAGCTGCTCCTGCTTTGCGTCACTTAAAGTCAGACGTCAGCGTGCCTTCTGCAACTGTTTGATCAATTTTTGGGCTTCAGCGTAAATCTGAGGACTCTCCCTTGGAACCAGTTGCGCGGCAGCGATCGCTTGCTTGTAGTTCTTCTGCTGAGCGCGTTTCTGTGATATCTCCAAAATATCGCCGCTCCAGCGCTCAATATCTTGCTGAGCTTGATTATAAAGAGGATCAGATGAAGGAATTTTAAGCGCCAGTAAGATCGCTTTGTTCGCGTCGGAGGCGTTGACTGGCTTGATCAGCGATCGCGCATTCTCTAAGACCTGCTGACTAGTGTTTGCTGGTGGAGCAACTGCTTTTGGAGTTGCGCTAGATGAGTTCTGTTGCGCAGCAGGTTTTGAACCTTTAGACGAAACGCCACCAACCGGGGCTGAAGCAGATTGAGCGCCATTGGAAGTATTGACAGCGGGCGGGATTGCAGTTTGTTGCCCAAAGAAATTATCTCGCTGTCGCCACAGCACGCCGAGCAACAAGACTAGCAGCAGGGCGCTACCTCCAAATAAAACTTTCTCCCACAGCGATTCGTCCGGGGCATTGCTGGCTGCCATCTCTGCGGGCTTAGGATCTAACCTTGGGGGAGAAACGGGTTTTGGAGGCAGATAGACTGGATCGGGTGGGGAATCTAGTTCGATGGCGTTCGGCGTATCCTGAATATAAGACGCAGGAGGTGCTTCTATAGCGACAGGAGCGGTATCCATGATGGAGGTGTCAAAAAAGTCGTCTTCAACCGTAAACGGGTTGGGAATGGCTGGTTTCCACGGCTCGGTTTCTGCCCAATTGACCGGAGTGATGACCTGATAGACCTGTTCTGGATTCGAGACCACGAGAACCGGATGCTGCACCGGGCGATCGTGGTGATTGCAGAGTTCAGGAAGGCGGGCAGTCATAAACTCTTCTAGCCCAGAAAGCGTCGAGCATTGATGCGATCGCAGTCCTTCTACCAGTGCGGTTGTAAATAATCCCTGATTGAGCGCCATGACTTCGTGTGAAAACTCGTCCGGGCGACACGACAGTAGTGTGGGAACGCTGAATTCTTTAGCTAATGCCGCAGTTTGAGCGCCAAGGTTCTCTCCGGCTAAGATGCCTTGACTATGGTTGATGTCGAGCAGCAGCAGTAAGCGCTCAGTGGGCAGAGTGCTGAGTTGCTCAAACAGCGATCGCATTGTGACGCCTGTTGAAGCTACGTCGGCGGGATTGCCTTCAATGCCTAATAAATAGTCTTGTCCGTCGAGGCAGACGCCATAGCCACTGAAAAACACCCATACCCAATCTTCGGGACGTGCCAATTCTTGCTTAAAGAAGCTAATCCAGTGCTGCAAGTTATCTCGGCTGGGATACGTCGAGCGACCTACCACTTCTGGAGAAGTGTCAGTCATGAGAATGCAGTGGTCGGGTAAAAAACCAGCTTCACTAACCAAGGCTTCACAGAGGGACTGTGCATCTTGTTGGGCAAAATTAAGCGGCTGAAGAGAACGATAGTGATTAATACCTACTGTAATTGCCCAATAGTTCGCCATCGCAGACACCTCGGAAGTACATTTGTGATCCACGCTTCAAAAATAACGTGCAAACAAACACATGATAGAAAAAAAAGGCTTTTTTGAAACATCAAACTCTGATCAATCAGACGATTTGCTGTCCATTCTGAGTTTGATGCTTTTGTGACTTCTAAATTCATGGCTTCACACTCAAAATTTGCGTTCAGGGTTACGCTAGCGTTCGGTCTGTCTGGGCTACTGTGGGGAATCGATACTACAATCGTTTCGCCAAGAGCGGCTCAAGCCTCTGTAGCACGGGTTGATCTGGCGCTCGATCGCTTGCCTAGCGAGAGCTTTGATTCTTTGGCGCGACGGGCAGAACTAGCGGCACGCGCTGCCGTGCAACGAAGTTTCGATAAGGACATTTTGACGAGCAACACCTCAGTGATTGTCACAGGTCGAGTCAGTGGCTCAGAAGCCCCAATTCTATCGATCAACGTCAGTCGCGAGCAGTGGCGCACTCAGCCTGATTCGCGTCGATGGGCCACTTACTACAAATCGGCAAAGCTACTGCTTGATTTCGGCACGCTCAATCTCGGCACAATGGGTGGAACAGTGGGCGGAGGGATGTCAAGTCCGGCGGCTAGTCCTCCAGTGCCTCTCCCTGTTCCGAACGTAGCTCCACCCAAACCTACGGCTAGACAATCAGCACCTCCTCTACCAGTGGTAACCCCTGCCCAATCAACGGAGACGCTGCGATCGCAGACGCCTTTACCGCCTCCCCAACTTCCCAAGTAAGTGGTTTTTATCATTGGACGATCATTGCTCAACAAAAAAGCAAGGAATTTTAAGTGTTCTTCCCCCTTGGAAACGAAACCTTATTCCTTGCTTAGAAACTATTTAGTCGAACGATTAACGCATCACTTTGCTTTGATCGTAATCTTTGAACGATTGATAAGCATAGTCTGGGTGATACAAGTGGCAAAGCTCAGCAATCTGTCGCATTAACTTCCAGGAGAAGCGATGCTCTTGTAGCTGGCTCCCCCACGTCTTTTGCAAGCTTTCGTGCGCCAAACGCAGATTGTATGAGGGGATTGCCGTTGAGAGATGGTGCGGAATATGGACATTGATGTGATGGCAGAGAAACTCGACCCAGCCCGGATACTCACAGTGTACCGTTCCAAATAGCTGAGCCTCTGCCGCATTCCAGTCCTCCGGTTCGCGGAATTGGATGTCGGGTAACGTGTGATGCACGATCGTAAAGGTACTCATCCAGAAGTGATACACCAGCCACGGCATGAGCCAGAATTTCACAAAGCCCCACACTCCAGTAGTGAGAATCAACGTTGGAAATGTGATCGCAGCAAATGCTACAACCACCCCGATCGACACTTTCACTTTTTGGTGATCTCTAGGGTTGTAGTTCTCTAGCTTGAAGTGAATCAGCGCCCAATGCAGAATTGAGCCGATCCACCAGAAGTAACCGCGCATAAGGCGATATCCCACCTGCTGACCCGCATTCATGCTTTCATAAAACTCGGTGCGAAAGGGCTGCCAAGCATTATCGACATCCATTTTGTTGGTGTGATTGTGGTGCTTGTCGTGCAGCAACCGCCAGCAGTGAAACGGGTAGATCAAGGGAGCCATGAACAGATGACCAACCCAATCATTCACCCATCTGCGCTTGGCAAACGAGCGGTGTCCGCAGTCGTGACCGATAACGAAAAAGCCGGTCAGGGCAGTCCCGGTAAAAATCCAAGCGATCGGTAGTAAAAACCACGGGGAGGCCGCGATCGCCCAATAGCCCAAACCTACCATCGCGATGCTTGCAATCACCATCGACCAAGCTTTTCGCCTGTCTTTCTGAAAGCACTCGCGGGGCAGGGTTGCCAAAATGTCTTTGATTTGAAGGTCACTAGGTGAAGGAAGGGCTAAATTTTCGGGCGTGAGGGATGCCGTCATGAATATTTTTCTCTTCAAGTAAATGAAAAATGCACGCGAAAGCCTCTCTGGGCAACTAGCAGAATGTTCAACCCAGTTGAACGGCGTGCTAAAAATTGCCAAGCCATCGTTGAGCTGGTTTAGCGATCGCGCACCTCAAAAAAGCCGCACCGATCGGCAAAAAGCTCAGTGATTCTGTCACATGAGTCTATGTAACAAATCCTTGACCTTTATATCACGTCTGAGTGCGATTTAGCAGTTGGCTCAGGTAAGAGAGTTTTCATGAAAAGCGGAGTTGGTGTGCTTCTCCATCGTCTGTGAAGGTCTGTTCACCTACTCCCACAAGTTCGATGATGATGGTACGAGCGCATGGCTGCCAATTTCCGTGACGTGCCTGAACCTCAACCAGAGTTGTGTCATTTTGCTGTTGAATGCGATAGGTTGTCGTCGCCCATGCACCCGTTTGATACTCATAGGACGTGCCATCGTCTTCATAGAGCGTAAATGCTCCGTTACCTTGCCAAATTCGTACTCTCAATTGATCAACAGGATGTTGGTCAACGTATTGCATCACAGGCTGCATTGGTACGATCGCACCTGATCGTACATACATTGGCATTCGTTCTAACGGTGCGTGAGCGAGAATGTGTGAATTGCCGTTGTAGCGCTCTCCTGTCCACCAGTCATACCAGGTGCCTTCTGGCAGATAAACGGCTCGGTATTCTACACCTGGACGGTACACCGGAGCCGCCATGATATCTGAGCCTAGCAAGACCTGATCGTGGAGTTCATAGGTTTTAGGATCGTTGGGATAGTCATAGAGCAAGGGGCGTAAAATTGGTGCGCCTGTGGTGCTAGCTTGCCAGAAAAACGAGTAGAGATAGGGCAGCAGCTTATAGCGTAGCTCAATGTATTCGCGGCAAATTTGTTCCGTGCCTTCCCCAAACACCCAGGGTTCGTGCTGGGCGCTCAGGAGTGCCGAATGCCCCCGCATAAATGGATAGAGCAGTCCGACTTGCATCCATCGGGCGAATAGCTCTGCCGTAGCATTGCCTGCAAATCCACCAATGTCTGCGCCAACAAATCCGACGCCCGACAGTCCCATGTTGCACAACATCGGAATCGACATTTCCAGGTGCTCCCACAGCGATTGGTTGTCACCCATCCATACCGACGACCAGCGCTGAATTCCGGCGAAACCAGAGCGCGTTAAGACAAACGATCGCTGATTCGGTCTGAGGCGTTCTAGTCCTTCCGCCGCCGATCGCGCCATGTTGTAACCGTAGAGATTGTGAGTTTCGGCATGGGTGCCGCCTTCGTCTATCGGGCCTTGGGGTGCATCGAGGGGAAACGGAACTTTATCGCCATTGTCTCCAAACGGGCGCTCGTCTAGCGTCGGCTCGTTCATGTCGTTCCAGATTCCGGCAACGCCTGCGTCGGTGAGAGTGCGCTGCCAGTCACCCCACCACTGACGCACCTCTGGACGGAGAAAATCTGGAAACACCGATTTATCAGGCCACACGTAGCCGTAAACTAAACTGCCGTCTGCATTACGAACAAAGCAGTCTTTTTCTAAGCCCTCGTGATACACCTCATACTCACCATCCGGTTCATACTTCACACCCGGATCGACGATCGTTACTGTTTGAAAGCCATCTTGCTTGAGAGTTCCAATCAGCTTTGCCGGATCAGGAAACCGTTTTGGGCTCCAAGTAAACACGCGGTAGCCGCGCATGTAGTCAATATCGAGATGAATTACATCGCAGGGAATCTGCCGCGATCGAAACTCGTGAGCAATCTGCTGCACCACGTCTTCTGATTCATAGCTCCAACGGCATTGATGATAGCCGAGTGCCCATTTTGGTGGTAAGGGCATTCGTCCGGTGAGTTCGGTGTAGGTGTTGAGAATGTCTGCCGGGGTTGAACCGTGGATGATGTAGTAGTCGAGTTCAGTACCGTGCGCCTGCATTTGGAGAACGCCCGGAGTCGTGGCTCCAAGATCAAATCGGCTCCAGTGCGTGCTGTTGAGAAAAATTCCGTAGACAAGACCTGGACGTAGAGTGATGAAAAACGGAATCGCTTGGTACATCTCATCACTAATCGATGAGTAGTCTAAAGCGTCTACTGTCCAGTTCGTTTTAATCTCCGATCGCTTATCCAGCAGTCCTGATCGCTCACCAAATCCATAGAAATGTTCGTCCGGCTCAATTTGTTTCCAAGCCGCAATTTGACCCAGTCGCCAGCCCATGCCCAATTCTGTATCACGAGCAAACGGCTGTCCCTTAGAGTCAAAACACTGAATGCGACACGGGTTGCGCTCGACTTTGATCTGGAGTTGTTCGGTGCGGATTGACAGTACGCCTTCTTCTTCCTCAGTTTGAAAGGAAACGGCTTCCCAGTCTTCATCTGGTTTGGTCACGGCCCACGATCGACGCGGCAAAAACTCACCTTTGGGCGCTAATCGAACTCGAACCAGATTTGCCGCCAAAACGCTGAGCTTTACTTGAGGAGTGCCACAGTCGAGGTGAATGTCTTGTCCTGCGATCGCAATAGTTTGAACCGATTCAAGATTAGACCAAGGCTGCTGAGTGGTGGGCAGTTTTCCAAAAACTTGAGGCATAGTGGCAACAGTATGAAAAGTATAAAACGAATGAGAGAACGAATTTAGGTCTAGAAAAGACTAGCCTAATAGTAGAGATTGACCGCCATCAATCCAGACTTCTGTTCCAGTGATGTGGCTAGAGGTGTCGGAGGCCAGAAAAAGCACGAGTTGAGCCACTTGTTCGGCAGCACCAAGACCCCCATCAGTCAGAGGAATGTCGCCTTGCGGAAATTCGACAGGTTCTTTAATCGTATCGAGATGTCTGCTCTCGGTATTATCTTTTATATTGGTTTCGATTGCACCCGGACAAATTACATTGGCACGGATTCTATGTTTTGCTAATTCTAATGCAATCATTTTAGTGAAGGCAACCTGAGCCGCTTTAGTAGATGCGTAAGCTGTTGCTCCAGTATTGCTGAAGACGCGAGTTCCGTTAATCGAAGCGGTCACAATAATAGAACCACCTTGTTGTTTTAGATAGGGAACAGCATACTTCACAGTGTAGAATGTTCCATTTAGGTTAATGCTAATTGTTTGATTCCAATCTTCCGGAGAAAGTTCATCAATCGGTGCCCAAACCCCATTGATTCCAGCGTTTGCAAATACAATATCGATTCGACCGTATTGTTGAGCGATCGCATCAATTGCCGCTTTCACTTGCTCAGGCTGAGAGACATCCGCGATCGCGCTCATGGCCTGCCCTCCCATCTGCTGAATCTTCCTCGCCGTGTCCTCTCCCTCTTCTGCGGAGCGATCGATGCCTGCCACGATCGCGCCTTGTTGGGCAAGCAAAAACGCTGTTGCTTGCCCAATGCCTGACCCTGCGCCTGTAATGACAGCAACTTTGCCCGATAACTGCATAGTGAACCTCCACACAAGTAAGGAATGAGCAAAAACCTCTCATTCCTTACTTTGTTATTTGACTTGATGAGTATCTTTGTTCTGCAAACCATCCCGCTCATGATCAAGGCGCAACTCTCCATCGGGTTCACTGCGCTTCCAAAACGGCGTATCTTTTCCGACTGCTCCTTTCGCAGGTGTGACGCCGCCATCGGCTAACCACAGCGCACCCGTGACATAGCTCGCTTCATCTGAGGCAAGAAAGGCATAGATATTCGCCATCTCTTCGGGCGTTCCACGTCGCGCCATCGGAGCCGCTTCAACCAGCATCTTCTCCATTTTCTGGGTCATGGGCCCCGTTTCTTTGTGCGTCCAAGCGGTGTCGATCGCGCCCGGACACACACAGTTTGCCCGAATGCCATACTTCGCCTGTTCCACGGCCACGCCCATCATGAAGGAATGCATCCAGCCTTTTGTACCGCCGTAAGGAGCGTTCATTGCTAAGCCGTTGAATCCTGCTTCCGATCCAGCGCTGACAATATTACCGTTCGTTTTTTGGAGGTAAGGAATGGCATATTTTGTCATCAAGAATGCTGACCTTAAATTATTGCGGATGGTGGCGTCAAAGTCTTCGATTGGGTATTGATCAATCTCTGCCGTTGCCAGAAATACGCCTGCATTATTGATTAAGATGTCGAGCTTGCCGTACGCTGTGATCGCGGCTTCAACACAACCTTTTGCAAACGCTTCTTCAGCCACATCGCCCGGATACGCAATCGCAGTACCGCCGTAGTGGGTGATGGCCGTTGCAACCGCGTCGATCGGATCACTCGGCAAGCCGCTCACTACAACTTTTGCGCCTTCTTTCGCAAATTTGTGACAAATTGCTTCCCCAATTCCTGCGCCCCCGCCCGTGACGATCGCGACTTTTCCTTCCAGTCGTTGCATATTTACCCTTGCCTAATTCATCCTCAAGGGTCATGCACTTGTGAGATCGTCACCTCTGTCTAGAGTCAGGTAAGCAATGTCTGCCCAATGCTAGGGGAAAAGAAAATTTACCGTTGGTAAGGTGCAGGAGTTGAATTTGGTAAAAGTTTTATGACAATTTCACATGTCGCTGATGATATTCTTCAGGCGCTTCGAGGTCTAGAGGTTGACCAACAACTAGCTGTATTTTGGTTCGTTTATACAGAAATGGGAGAGTCGATTACGCCTGCGGCCCCAGGAGCAGGTACGGCGGCTCCAGAAATTGCAGAAGGCGTATTTGCTCAAGTCAAAGAGCTATCTCAGGACGAACAGTTAGAACTACAACGGGCACTCATTACCCAGAAAGATACACAAATTTCTCGCGAGTATGCTGCACTCAGCGATACAACCAAGCTTCTGTTTTGGTATTTACTGGCACAAGGCATGGACAATGGAACTATCATTCCAATGCCTGCGGGATACGAGCTTCCCTCTGACTCTCAGGATGTAGTAGAGCAGATTAAGCAACTTTCATTTGAGGATCAAATGGCTTTGTTTAGAGATTATGTCTCTCCGATGGGATTTGATTCCACGACGGCAAGTACAAAGTCAGAAGCTGCACGGTAATTAAGTAAGTCTGCGATCGCATCTGTTTAGAGGTGCGATCGCGCCCTCAAGATAGAAATAGCTTTAAAGATAAGCCTATAACTTAACTGGATCATTTAATCCTGTTATCATCAACGTAATAATTAACTCATTAAAATAATTATATTTCTGCCGCTAAAACTGTAGCTTCCTTCACTTTAACTACATCAGTGAAGTTGAGCTTAATTAACAAAGATTCTACAGAAGTAGTACTGTTTAACTTCTCTGAATCGGCTTTTACATATTTCTCAAGAACGACATGAAACGTCAGAATTCATGTTAATTGAGAAACATTTTGAACTAATGGTTGTATCCTTTCTGGCAACAACCTTGAGAATGTCTAATTGTTAGGAGCAAATACCATTTACGGTATTTGCTGCTTTAGCGTGTCGATTAGATCAGCTACTTAGACGACTGCCACCAACGCGCTAAATGTCAGCAACACTTGACATACAACCTTACCAACTCGCTATTTGAAATACGATGCGCAACATCAGAAAAGTCTTAATTCAATAGCCCATTCGAGTGATTTGGAACATTCTCAAAAGATGATTTGATCTAGCGATCGCTAATTTTATAAAGCTTTCACAAAGAATGTATGACAAAAAAAGGCGTTGCACGTCTGATACGAAGGAGATAGGAGACTACTGTAAGCAAATCACCTGCAAACAAAACCTTTGTTAACAAGTGAATGTTGCAGCCTAAAACCTGCTCCAACAAAATCTTGATTCGTGCAACGCGAGATTGGAAGGGAGCATATGCTCTTATGGATTATGATAACTACAAAAGCTATAAATCAAAATCACTGCTATCAATAGGTTGAATAGATTTTAATCTATAGATAGCGTTTTTTCTGCGATCGCTGGTTTATCAAGTTGTCATCAATCCTTAAGGAGAGGCTATTGTGCAAAACGCAACACTCCATCAACTAAAGGTTTTTGAAGCTGTCGCCCGTCACAGCAGTTTCACCCGTGCAGCGGAAGAGCTGTTTCTGACCCAACCAACTGTCTCGATGCAGGTCAAGCAGCTATCCAAAACTGTCGGATTGCCGTTGTTTGAGCAAGTTGGCAAAAAACTGTTCTTAACCTCTGCTGGCAAAGAGTTGTACGCGACGTGCCAAGATGTTTTTCAACGGATGACCGAGTTTGAAATTGCGATCGCCGATCTCAAAGGACTCAAGCGAGGCACATTACGCCTAGCTGTAGTGACGACAGCAAAGTATGTGATTCCTCGCATTTTAGGTCCGTTTTGCCAACGCTATCCTGGCATCGACATTTCTCTGACCGTCACTAATCATCAGTACGTCTTAGATAGTTTGGCGAGCAATCGCGATGATCTCTACATTCTGAGCCAACTGCCGGACGAGAGCGATGCCGAAGTGCATCCCTTTATGGAGAATCCCCTAGTCGTTCTGGCTCCTCGCACTCATCCTTTAGCGTTTGAGAAAGATATCCCGCTCGCTCGTATCGCAGAAGAGCCATTCATCATGCGAGAACCTGGATCAGGGACGCGCAAAGCCGTACAGAAACTGTTTGATGAGCATGCGCTGCCGTTGAAAGTCAAACTGGATTTGGGCAGCAACGAAGCGATTAAGCAAGCGATCGTCGGTGGAATGGGATTATCAGTTCTTTCAAAACACACCTTGGCGTTAGAAGGGTTAAACAATCAACTCGTTGTGCTGGATGTGGAAGGGTTTCCGATCGAGCGGTATTGGTACGTGGTGCATCCCTCCGGAAAACAGCTCTCCGCGATCGCGAAAGCCTTCTTCGATTATTTGTTGAATGAAGGAAAGGAGGTCGCGGAGAAGACTGCGTTTCAAGAAGTAATGTGAGGGCACAACTCTTCGGAGCTTAGCAAAGCATTTTCTTTGAAGTTGTGCCTTGCGCTAATCGCATTTCCTGTTAATCCGGCAGTTTGTATTGCGACACAATCTGTTTAGCGTGAGGAGGAACGTGTTGGTCTAATTTTTCTGGATGGTTACGTTTGACGTACAAATAGTTGCGGGTAAAGTGAGAATCGATTGAGAACCGCGCATATTCCAAGCCTTTTGGACCAATTTTTTCGATCACAACGCCCATCAGTTTAGCGGCCCACATTGGCAGCGTCACAGCCTTATCGTAGGCGGGGATGCTTTGTTGCACTGCATTTTTGCGATCGCCTGCAGACATCACAGGCTGCGTTTCGATCTGCTCGTCTACCAAGTCCAGCATTTCTTGACCGCGATCGTTTCTCACGACAATCCACTGCCAGCCAAAAGGCGCACCCATATAGCCGACAACTAGATCGGCCAACGAGTTCACGTAGTCAAAGCAACTGAGACATGACGGCGCAAACACATCTTTTAGTTTGTTGGTTTTGAGTCCAAAAAATGGGACTAGCTCTGTCGAGCCATCTTCGTGTTTGAAGTGAACCTGAAAGTCTTGCATGAATTCGTAGTAGACCACGGTTTCGGGCGAGCGGCTCGTTGTCTCTAGAAACGTCTGCAATCCAGCGCGGGTGACATTATCGGTACAAGGCGTCCCTAGCACGTACAGCTTTTCTAGCCCCAACTGCTTCTCTACGGCTCGCAGAGCTTGAATTTGACACCCGACCCCAATCACGAGCAGTCGCTTCATGCCAGACTGCTCAACTTGCTCTAGTACCGATAAATTTGGCGAAAGAGTTGGCTTATTCACTCTTGCCGCTAAGATTTCTTCTCGCGATCGCGCAATAATCGGCTTCGGTTGGAATCGGTCTTCTTCGGTATTTTGAACGCACACGACACCTTCAACTTTGCCGCTTTCTAGCATTTGAATGGCGATCGTGCTGACAATTCCTGTCCACTGTGCGCCCGCGATCGGCTCGATCTTACGGGCTGCCGTCATACCTTGATTGACCCCAAAGTAGACATCATCGGAGTTATCTAAGTCACGGCTCCGGCCATGAGTTTGTTCTTCGAGTGCTGGAATTTGCTGATGGATAAAGGCGCAAGCCTCTTTCACGTAATGAATATAGTGGGTGTCACATAGCCCACATTCGCTACAGAGTTCTTTTGCAGGGCGGCGGCTGGAAGGTTTGAGCGCTTTTGCCTTTTTGTGAGGAGCCAGGGTCATACTCAGCGATGGTTGTTCAGGTCACTAGTGATCACAATAACGCAAGGATGTCCTGACTAAACATTGCAATTCATCACGAAACGGCTGGAGGTGCGGTAGATCCTCGCAGACCGTGCCCTCCTTCAATTCCTCTGTGACATCCGCTATCCAATTCGCTGCCACCCAAAGTGCGCGATTAGCGCAAAGCGCAACTCCAGAGGAACCGTGAACTAGCCTTGCCCCCTCATCCTCACAAAGCCAACTGTTCTCTTCACGCTCTCTGCACAAAACCCGGACGAAGCTATTTCTATTTGTATGAATGAATAAACGTATAAATACGTGAACTAGGGAGCAGTCTAAACCTGCGATGATGAGGCCTCTATGAACTCAGTGTTGATTGTCGATGATAGTGTGACCGTGCGGGAGATGATTGCTGATCAACTGCGCCAAATTGGGTTTGAAGTCGCGATCGCTGCCGATGGGGTCGATGCGATCGCGCAACTTCAAACGTCACTGCCGGATCTGGTGATCACCGATATCATCATGCCGCGCATGAATGGATATGAACTGTGTCGCTGGATTAAAAGCGATCCCAGAACTCACAGCATTCCGGTGATGATGTGTTCGATTAAGTCAGAAGAGTTCGATCGCTATTGGGGCATCAAGCAAGGCGCAGATGCTTACGTCACAAAGCCTTGTCCTCCTGACGAAATGATGAACGCGATTCAAATTTTGCTGAGCCAACGCTACTAAAGCAGACACGTCAAAGCAAATAGGTCAGACAAGCAAATAGGTCAGACAAGCAAATAGGTCAGACAGTTGTCGGGACATAGGCGAAGCGAGTTGGACTTGAGCAGATCCAAATCAATCCAGTGAGCCACTCCTTGATCATCACCTTCGATAAACGTGAAGGGCTGATCTTGATAGAAATGAGCGTCCACAAAATCACATTGATAAAGCTGAACTAATTCGTGTCCGGGTTTGCCTTCAAAGGTAAAGAAGCTTTCGAGACAGCCCAAATACCGAATGTTCGTTAATTCTGCCTGAAGCTCTTCCTGAAATTCTCGTTGGAGGGCGGCTTGGCTTGTTTCCCCAAACTCCACGCCGCCACCCAAGGCGCGATAGAAGGTTTCTTGTTTGATCGAGTCGAACCCTTCTGATACAAACAGGCGATTGTTGTGGATGATCAAACCTAGAACAATCACGCGAATGTTTGATGTCATGAACTTACCCACACGAATTTATCCACACCGATGTAGATCCCAATTCAAAAGGAAGTTCCAACATTACGAACGCGACGTTAATTGAGTTGATTATCCATGACAAAATCTGGATTGCTACTGCCCGGAACACGCCAATCGTCATTCTCGCCACCAATGATGACGCGATCAATAGTGACGTAATCTTTGCTCAGTTGCTTCAGCGAGTTAATTAATACATCTAGCGCGATCGAGTCGCTCGTGCCCAAGTCAAACCAACAGCGGCCCCAGTTTGCGTCGTACTCAAAGTCGCCCATATTGTGCATGACCGACATTAGCGAATCTTCAGCCGTGTCTTCGTCATAGACCATATAGCTCAGATCGAGTCCGCTATCTTGCACCTGCAAATTTTCAGCATTAAACCCGCCTAATTTACCGAGGAAAAACCAGGAGCTAAATAACTCCTCAACATACTGTTTCTCCATTTCAGACGGAATGGTAACAAACTCAATCCACATCCAAACGTTAAAGGCATCAAACTCGCGAAATTGAACTTGCATAAGTCAAAGTTAGATTATTCTTCGGGTCTGAATCACTCTCACTCTAGCTCTTTTCCCGCAGGGGAGGAAACAAAAGTTGGATCAGATTCCCTCTCCCTAGGGAGAAGGGTTGGGGGTGAGGGCAGATCAGCGATCATTCTGCTTCTACCCTAACGTGTCTGAGTTGCTTTCATCGTCTCCACATAGACCTCAGCCAATCGTTGCATTGCCGTTCGCAATTCCTCATCGGTTCCAGTCAGGCTAATGCGCAGGCATTGCTGCTTGTGATCCCACTCGTCGTGCAGCCCAGGGAAAAAAGTACTGCCCGGAACCACAATCACGCCCACCGACTTAAGCTGCTGGTAAAACTCCCAGTCTGTGACCGGGAGATTGTTGAGCCACAGCCAAGCGAAGATCGCCCCTTCGCCGCGATGCAAAAACCACGGCAGATCAGGCGGCATGGCTTGATTCAGCGCTTCTTCAACAACGGCGATCTTCTGCTGATAGAACGGTCGAATCACGTTGACAGCAATCTCGCCTAGCGCCCCAGACCGAATCGCACGCGCTGCGATCGCTTGTCCATATCGAGGCGAATGAATGCACAAATTCGTCTGAAATGCTTCGAGAACGCTAATAATATCCGCATCCCCGATCGCAATGCCAATGCGTTCTCCTGGCAATCCCGCTTTTGATAAACTCATGCAGTGCAGCACATTCTCCCCAAAGGTCGGAGTCATTTCTGTAAAGTTAAGCGCTGGATAGGGCGGTGCATAAGCAGAATCAATTAGTACCGGAACGTCATGCGCTGCTGCTAGTGTTGTAATTTTATTCACTTCGTCGTTAGTCAGAACATTGCCCGTTGGGTTGCAAGGACGAGAGAAAATCACGCAGCCAGTGTGTTCATCGATGGTGAGTCTACTGAAATCAGGGCGGTACTTAAAGCGATGTGAAACTTGATCAATCTCTAATTCTGGTCTGTAGGCGATCAGCGCTTCGGGCGTGAGAGCGACGCCGCCATACCCGGTGTAGTCTGGACTGAGCGGCAACACGATCTTACGCAGATCCCCATTAGCGGCGTAACCGCCAAACGCATTTGCCGCCAGAAAATAAAGATTTTGGCTGCCGGGGGTAATTAGAACATTGCGATCGGTCAACCTTAGCCCATAGCGCTGATTGAAATCTTGGACTACAGCATCAACGAGCGGTTGATATCCCTGACTTGCGCCGTACCGACAAACCACATCCCCGTAATCAGGGCTAGAGAGCAGATCAGAGGTGCAATCGCGCCAGAGTTGTTCTACCTCTGGCAGGATCACAGGATTGCCCGCGCTAAGGTTAATAAAATCTTGTCCTGCGCCTGCCCTCAACGTCTCGATAATATCTTTCATGATCGCCCGCACTCCAGAGAGGCGAGACATTTCGACTCCAATTTGGCTAAGCGCAGGCTTCATAACGGCAACCTCTCAAGAACAAAGCTCTACTAACTTAAGTTGCTAGTTAGAAGCGGCAGGGGAAGCAAAGCAAATAAAATCTC
>NZ_JCACKG010000290.1:0-2276 GCF_059505265.1 Myxacorys chilensis
CAGGTCTCGGCACTGCGCGGGAAGGAGGCCAGGGTGCCGAAGGCGGGCTTCGTCGAGGCCGGCCCGCTCGGCGAGGCCTTCGGCTGGAGATGGGCTCCCGACGGGACCGTGAGAGAGCCCGACGGGAAGCCCCGTCTCGTGCTGATCGACGAGATCGACAAGGCGCCGCGCGACTTCCCCAACGATCTCCTCTGGGTGATCGACCAGATGAACTTCAGGGTGCCTGAGATCGAAGGGGAGAACGAGGTGGCCTGTCCGGCCGACCGCCGCCCGGTCGTCGTCATCACCTCGAACGAGGAGCGCCGCCTGCCCGGCCCATTCCTGCGCCGCTGCGTGCAGCACCGCATCGAGCTCGACTCCGACGCGGTGAAGCGCATCCTGACCGCGCGACTAATCGGCAAGCGCCCCGGCCGCGACGCGCTGGACGCCGGGGAGGAGCGGCTGCTCAGGGCCGCGGTCGGGGCATGGGACGCGATCAGGGCGACGCGCGGCCTGTCCCGGCCCTACACCATCGACGAGGTCTGGCGCCATATCGCGCTTGCCGCCCGGCACCGCGCAGGGCCCCAGGCGCGGGAGGGCCTCGCCGTCGACCTAGAGGGCCGCGACCCCGAGCGGCTCCGCGCCGTGCTGCGGACGCTCCTTCCTCCGGCGGACCTCGACTTGGTTCAGCCCGTCGTCGCGGCCCAGGCCGCGTCAGGCTGACATGGCGCGCGCCCGCCCCGCCCCGGCCCGCCCCGCCGATCCCCTCACGGGGCTGGGCTGGGACTGGCTCTTCGTGGCCCTGACCTGGCTCACCCTGGCCTGGGCGCTGTTCATCCTCCTCGACCACGCGGCCGACGGACACGTCGGCTTCGACTACCTGCCCGTTGCCGTCGGCGTGCTGTTCGTCCCCCTCGGCTGGCGGGCGCTCCGGGTGCAGCGACGGATGCGGTCTGCGGTCGACGGCCTGCGTCACGGCGCGGCGCTCGACGGGACCGGCGACGTCGGCGACTTCGACCGCCGGCTCGCGCGCGCGGTGCGGCGCGCGGGCCTGGCCTCGGGGATGGCGATCACGCTGACCATGGGCGGCTACATCGCCTGGGCCTACCGGTCCGGTAGGCTGGAACAAATCGGCGGCATGGCCGGCGGCGAGGTCAGCCTCTTCGCCCTCTTGGTCGCGGTCTGCGTCCTCACCGGCGCCCTCGCCGGCTACCTCCTCGGCAGCCTGTTCGGCCATGGCCGGCTCCTGCCGATAATGCACGCGACCGGCCTCTCGCTCGCAGGCTTCGACACGCCTCAAGCCCAGCGGGCCATCCGGGTGATCGAGGACCTGCTGCGCTACAGCCTCTTAGCGACGGCCGGCATGAACCTGTGGTTCCTGCCTTGGTTTGCTGCCTGGTTCCTGGGCTGGACCAACGACTACCTCACCGAATGGGGCGTTCTATTCCTCGCGCTCTGGGCGATCTCGCTCGGCTTCTACCTCTTCGCCGCCTGCCTCCCCGCCATCGCGTTCCGACGGGAGCTGGAGGAACTCCGAGGCGGCCCCGAGGCCGAGGCCGCGCGGCGGCGCCAGCTCGCCGACGCGGTGGACGATCGCAAGCGGCTCGCCGACGCGGAGAGGTCGCGCGAGGGTGCCACCTACGAGGAGAGGCGCGAGGCCGCTGCCGCGCGGGCCGAACTGGAGGCCTTCATCGCGCGGCTCGAGGCGCAGCGCCCGCCGCGCCTGCCGCCGCCCTGGCTGCTCCTGGGCTTCTTTCTCCTGATGTCCGCCCTGTTCGTCGCGGGCACGCTGTCCTACTTCCTTCAGGTCCGGCCCGGCGCCGCGCCGGCCGCGGCCGCGTCCCTTCCCGCGGCAAGGGCCTGAGGAGCGCCCTGATGTTCCGCATCCACATGCTGCCCGCGCTGGACGGCGACTGCTTCCTGGTCGAGACGGGGAGCCGGCCGCACCGCCTTCTGATCGACGGCGGCCGACGCGACACGGCCGCTGAGATCGAGACCCTCATCGGCCGGCTCGACCCGGTCGAGCGACGCATCGACCTCGTGGTCCTGACGCACATCGACGAGGACCACATCGCCGGGCTGGTCAGGCTCATCGAATCCTCCGACCTTTCGCTGGGCGAGGTCTGGTTCAACGGCCTTGACCATGCGCGGCTCGCCGACGGGCAGCGCATCGGCGCGCGCTCCGCGCCGGCGGCCCCGATGCTCCCGATGCGCCCCATGCTGGGGGTGAAGAGCGCCCGCGACTTTGCCAGGGCCGTTACGGCCCGAGGCAGCCCCTGGAACGCCTCGCTGCCCGG
>NZ_JCACKG010000291.1:0-2324 GCF_059505265.1 Myxacorys chilensis
CTGTCGCATCACAGGGTCGATCCGGGGGGACGGCTCGCGGCGGCGCTCGACGACCCCGATCCGGGGGTGCGCGGGCGGGCGGCGCGGCTCGCGGGTGAGGTCGGGCGGACGGATGCGCTGCCGCTCCTGCGGGAGCGTTTGGCGGAGGGGGTCTGGCCGGCCTGGGCGGCGGCGCGGATGGGGGATCGGCGCGGGGCCGAGGCGCTGCTCGCCTGGGTGCAGGCGAATCCGGGAGAGATGCGCGCAGCCATGGCTCTCGACATGGCACTGATCGCATTCGGTCCGGGGGCGAAGGCGGCGGCGACGCGACTCCTCGGGCGGCCCGAGACCTATCTCCTCGGACTGTCGCGCCTGGGGGTCGTGGGGGACCGGGCGGTCCTGCCCTGGCTGATCGACCGGATGCGGGAGCCGGTGGCGGTGGAAGCGGCCGGTCTCGCCTTCCGCGACCTGTTCCCGGTGGAGGTGGACGACGTGGGGCTCTTCACCGAGAGCCCGGCGACGCTGGGGCCTGCCTTCGCCCCCCTGGACCCCGCGCCGCTGCCGATCGCCGACCGGATCGCCGACTGGGCGCCCGATCCGGCGGCGGCGCCCTTCGTCTCGCAGCGGGCGCGGATGCTCTCGGCCCTGCGCGAGGGGTTGGCGGCGCCGCAGGGGCGGCTCGCCACCTGGCGGCACCGGCGGCGGGGCAACGCGGCCTGGGTCTGAGGTCTCAGGCGGGGCGGGCGAAGAGGGCGGCGGAGCGGAGTCCGCCTTCGGAGGCGGCGTCGCAGAGTGCCACCCCGCCCGGCGCGTGGCCACGGAGATACGCGTCGCGGGCGACGAGGAGCATCAGGCCCGCGGCGGCGGACCCGGTATCGCCCACCGTCATGGCGGGGTGGACGACGGAGTAGAACTCGCGCCTCGTGCGGAGGAAGCGGGTGCGCGCGAGGAGGGTCTCCCAGGCGGCGTAGCGCTCGCCGTTCACGGTGGTGAGGACCCAGTCGATCCGGGGCTCGAGAGCGCCCTGCTCGGTGGCGCCGCGAAAGGCTTCGAGGAGGGCGCGGCCCTGGGAGTAGCGGGACCCGAGGATGGTGTCGGGCTCGCGCGTGGTGGCGACGCCGAGGAGGACGGGAGCGTTCGGGCCCCCGGACCCGCGCGGCACGAGGCGGAGGGCGGAGGCGCCCTCGCCGGGGACGAGGCCTTGGGAGTTGTCGGGCCCGGCGAGGCGGTTCGCGGCGCGCAGGCGCTCGAGGTCGGCCGGGTCGACGAGGCTGTCCACGCCGAGGAGCAGGACCTCGGACGCCTGCCCCTGTGCGAGGGCATCGGCGGCGAAGGCGAGCGCACCCAGGGCCGCCGCCGCGCCGCCGTCGATCACCCGCGAGGCGGGGGTGAGCGGGAGCCGGGCCTTGGCGGCGATGCGCGCGAGGAGCTCGGCAGGGTCCGTACCCTCGAGCGCGGGATGCGGGCGGGCGGATTCGGGCGGGATCAGGAACAGCGCCCGGCCGGGGGCGGGGGCCGGGTCGGCGCCGTCGAGGCACTCGCGCAGGGCGCGGGCGGCGAGGTTCGCGAGCCAGTCGGCCGGGCTGCGGCGCAGCGACCAGTGGGCGGGGATGCGGGCGACGACCTGCTCGGCGCCGAAGGGCTCGGGCAGGGTCAGGGTGGAGTAGCCGGTGAGGCCCGCGCGGAAGGCGGCGCAGGTCTGGCGCGCAGTCAGGCCGGCGGCGGTGACCGCCCCCACGGAGGCGATCTCGAGGGCGATCCTCACGCCTCCTCCCAGAGCGGGACGCCCCGGCGGGTGCCGTCGCCGCCCAGGGGGTCGAGGTAGCTCTTGCGCTTGCGCCGGGCGCTGAGGAGGACGGGCGAGACGTGGCCGAACAGGATCTCGCGCAGGCGCGGCGCCCGGCGGTCGGTGAGGAAGGTCATGCGGGCCTTGAGGGTGACGCGGCGGAGGTCGGGCTCGACGATCACGGTGTCGGGCTCCCAGGCGGCCTCCTCGACATGGTCGTCGCGCAGGAGGCGGAGGGGCGCGGTCAGGCGGGGCAGGCGGAATTCCCAGCGGCCCTCGGGCGTCATGTTGACCAGGACCGCGGTGGCGCCGGGACGGATCGAGGGGGATCGCTGGTCGGGCGGCGCGGACTGGTGGTGCCTAGGGTCGAAGTCCTTGGGCGGCAGCGGCCATTGGGTGGCGAGCCAGGCCTCGTCGTAGGTCCCCGCGTGGTCGAGCCGCGGGCGCCAGGCACGGGAGACAGGGGCGAAGCCCACGGGCTCGGGCCGGTCGCCGGGGTTCTCGTAGGGCTCGCCCGGGGGGGTGAGATTGGGGGCCTCGCTGAGCACCGAAGGGTCGG
>NZ_JCACKG010000292.1:0-2315 GCF_059505265.1 Myxacorys chilensis
CTCGGTTGGGAACCGCGCATCCCGATCGAGCAAACGCTCGACAAAATACTTATGCACTGGCGCTCAGTCGTCCTGGAATAAGGCTTTCCAGTCGAATTTCTCGTCTTCCATGGCCGGGGTGAAGAGCTCCTTCTCGGCCTGCGCCTTTTTCTCGGCGTGGGCGGCGTGGAGCTTGCTAAGCCGTTCCAGGATCGGCAGATTTTGCATGCTGATGAGCTGCGCATAGGCGATCGGCAAGGCGGTTCGGAGCGCCAGGAAGGCCTCGCCATCCTTAGCTTGGAGAGCCGATTCCGCTACCATACTGATACCATTGACGGGCTGCCTTTGTGAATCGACCTCAATGGTGATCCCCCAGGGCTGGAGCAGGCCGGCATCTGCCAGAAGTTTCGTAGCTCGGGCGGTGGTGGCGGCGCCGTTGCGAACATGGATGAGGAAATCGAGCATCTGCTTGGTGCGCGGATGCGGGGCGCCGTTCTCGAAGAACGGGGTGCCGCCGATGGGGTCGGTGCCCACCAGCATGCTCCCCTCGTCGACCGCCAGGGTGAAGTTGTCGGGCTTGTCGGCCGTCTGCCCCAGGCGGAACGGGTAGCCACGCAGGGCCGCGGGCACATAGCCGCCGAGCCAGCGGCCATCGGGGGCGACAAAAAGGTTCTGCCCGGGCCTGAGGCCCAGGAGCGCGACGAGCACCGGCCCTTGCGGGCTCTGGACGAAGCCGAGCGGCAGGGTGCGGGCGGCGTGGCCGATCTCCTGGGCGGAAAGCGGTACGGCATGGGTTTCGGCGGCAAAGCTGAAACCTTGAAAGCCCCTCCAAAATTGGTTGCCGTGGCGCTCCTGACTTACGGCGACGATGCTGGACATTCTTTTATCCTCCATAGGTGTGGGTTGAACCATAGTCCCAAGCGAAGGTCCAGCACAGGAGCGGCTACGTGACTGAATGGACGGTGAACGGCTATGTTTCAGAATTTTCAGTCAGAAGGGTCGCTTATGCGAGTAATGTAAAGAACAAGTGCTCTGCCGCTGAAAATGCGATGATTGCGGCAGTCACGGGGCGGTCGTGTGGCTGCGAAAGACGTTGGCGCGAAGTTGCTTGCTGGCAAAAGATGAACGGATTCTGAACAATTTGTTTCAGCGTGATCTATGGTAGAAATACGTATCCCTAACAATAAACGTGATGCTCCCGTCTTAACCACGTCAGCCTTTACGATTGATTAACCGTTGGCTCGGCGCTAAAACAGCCTGACCGCAGTAACCTGCGTAGCGCGATCGTGCGCATTAGGGAGAACTAGAATGGCTGTTACGATCCAGGGCGTTTATCTCGCTCTGTTTGGCCGCCCCGCCGACCCGGCTGGCTTGGCTTATTTCAACGGTGTCACCAACAATGGTGCAAACCTGAACGCTATCGGCGACTTGGCGAACACTGCGGAGTATCAGACCCGCTTCGCTGGCCAGACCAATGAGCAGATCGTGAACTCGATCTACCAGAGCCTTTTCGAGCGCGATGCTGAACCAGGTGGGATGACCTTCTTCCTGACCGAGCTCGCTGCAGGTCGTTTGAACATCAACAATATCGCCATCGCCATCCTTGAAGCTGCCAAGAACGAAGACCTGGCTATCGTTAATGCCAAGCTTGCAGCTGCTGATCTCTTCACTGCCAGCCTAGACCTGGACGTTGAGAAGGCTGCATATGTCGGCAACGCCGCTGCCGCAATCGGTCGGGCTTACATCGCTGATGTGGAAGCTGACGATCCCGCTACGCAAGCCGAAGCGGATGCTGCTATCGAACTCTTGCTTCCTGACCAAGGACAAGAACCGGAGCAGCCCGGCGGTGGTGGTACCGACGGCGGCAACGTGGGTCTGGTGCTGAGCCTTGAGCAGGCTGTCGATCGTTACCCTGGCAACCTGCCTGCAAATTTCGCGCTTGACCCCAATATCGTGGCGGACCTCACCGTTGACGAGCTTGAGGACGAAGTTCCGCCCGTGATTGCCGCAGCGAACAACTCGGCTGGTTATACTTTCAGTTACACTCTCACCGACACCTTCGATGAGCTGGACAACGATGCGAACAACGCTCAACTCAATGCCGCGCAAAGCTACACTCTGACTGATGCGAACGGCACCAACTTCGGAGAGCAGGAAGTCGACGACGCAGAATTGATTGCGGGAGCCACCAACGGCGGTAACTATAGCTTCGTTCTGCGCGACACTGATAATGCAGTGCTTGGAGCAAATGCCGAAGCAGTAGCACAGGCCTCGGCTGTTATTGCTGACGGCTCTAACCAAAATGTCAACGAAACCATCGACTTCTCGTCTTTCAG
>NZ_JCACKG010000293.1:0-35853 GCF_059505265.1 Myxacorys chilensis
TAATGCAGGAATGGCCTGTTCGCTGCCTACCTTGCCTAACGCCTCTGCCGCCCTCATACGCACATCGGAATCGGAATGTTCCACGAGTTGCAGTAATGCATGAATGGCCTGTTCGCTGCCTACCTTGCCTAACGCCTCTGCCGCACTCCTACGCACATAGAAATTGGCATCTTCCACGAGTTGCAGTAATGCATGAATGGCCTGTTCGCTGCCTACCTTGCCTAACGCCTCTGCCGTCCTCATACGCACAGCGGAATCGGAATCTTCCACGAATTGCAGCAAGCTCTCAATGCTACAGTCCGATCGCGTCTCTCCCAGAAGCTTAATCTTTAACCAATTCGTCACGTTCAAAGCATTGACCAGTCCGACAGTCTGCTCCTGAAACTCCCGCTTCACTTCTCCCGCTAGTCTTGCTCCCAATCTCCAATCCACCTCCAACGCCAGCTTCACAACTCGAACCGTCTGCGTCTCATCCTCTACTAATGCCAACATCAACGCCACAGGCTCTGTCCACTTCAGATAATTTAAAAAATCCCGCTTTAGTAACTCATCCTCTTGCCCAGCAACTCCATTCAGCAAAGACTCCGCCGCGTAATATTCCTGAATCAATTGATGCCGAAACTCTAGCTCCTCAGGGTTCGTTCCTGCCTGAATCAAATGATGCTTCTGCAAATCCCGCAGACACTTCCGCGCAAAGTCTTCTGCATACGCCACTTTCCCATTCAGAAATTGCGCGATCGCTCTCACCGCCTCTTCTTTCCCAATCGCAACCCGAATCTCCGTCGGCTTTTCCCCCTGCATCATCACCCACGCCAACTGTTGCAGCACAGGCTTCCACCAACCGCGATCGCTCTCAATCCGCACATCCTCTTTCAAATACCGCTCATAGCCTTGGGTAAACTCCCGAAACACCATCCCCAAATTCTCTGGAATCGTGCCCGTCTGCTGAAACAATCCACACAGCATCCACAACAACAACGGTGTTTGTCCAAACTCTCGCAATCGCTCTTTCAATTGCCGCAGCATCTGTTCTGCTTGTTCTAGCGACAAATACGCTTGAACAAACGCTTGCATCTGCGCTTCCGTCAGCGGCTGCATTTCTAATTTCTTTTCAATGCCGAGATCTCCCCCAAGGCTCAAATCCCGCGTGGTGAAGATCATCGGCAGTTTGGGATGATTGCGGCGAAAGGCTGAAAGCTGCGATCGTGCTTCCTCTGACGGCAATTCATTCACCCCATCAAATAGGAGCAGAGATCGAGACAGTACCGCTTCAAATTGGTCAGCCGATAGCCCGTGACGAGTCAACGAATTGAGAATTAATTGTTCGATCGAGCTTTGCCAGTAACGCAATTCCACCAACACTGGGATTCGCCATTCTTCCTCCCCTCTCCCAAGCTTAGGAGAAGGGCTGGGGGTAAGGGCTGCCTCCGCCTCTTCCAGCATCAACCGTGCTAACGCCGTAGACTTTCCTGAACCTGGTCGCCCAACGAGCAAAACGTGCTGGTCTGCATACTGGCGAATCCCTTCGAGAACTGGGAATCGTTCAACCTTTTCTTCGTTCTGCTGTTCTCGCTCCTCCCGCTTCACCGTCTGCACCATCAAGCCAAAGTCAAACGGGGCAGACTGTTTTGCTCTAATATTTTCTCTGCCCTGAGCGTCTGTCGGCGTGTAGGGTTCTGACGACTTTTTATAAGTCGTCGCGATCGACTGAAGATAGGACTGAAACTGAGAAAACATCGATCGGGCAATGGTAGAACGGGCTTGTTCCCCATACTATGCGATCGTAGGGTGTCTCACCCCCTCGACAATACACCAGAAGCAAGGTTATCTAAGTAAAGACTACCTTTGTGTGTAATATATATGACATTAAACCGAGTCAGTGCCACTTTAAGCCCAGAAGATCGTCAAGCCGTCATGGGCGCGATCGACACGATCAAACAAGCCATGCCGTTTCTGGTGCATTTGAGCGCAGAAGAACGCAAAACCTCACCGAAAGTTGGCGACCGTAGCCGAGGCTTTATGCTCAATTGCTTAACTGCCGCACAGCAACATTCAGATTGTCTGCCGCGATCGTTTGATGTGCAAGAAATGTACAAAGATGTGAAGTTGATAGAGGAACTCTATCCAGTACTAATTGCACTCAATGAACTGCAAAGCTTGGTCGATGACACCTTTTTTGCTGCCCAAGGTGAGGCGTACACAGCCGCTCTGAAGGTTTACGACGCCGTTAAAGCTCATGACGATCTGCCAGGGATGAAGATTGTTGTGGAGCAACTCAGGCAACAGTTTGCCCGTCGTAGTAAGAGAGATACAGCGGAGTCCAATTCAGAATCCATCCCTGTTGAGGCTTCTTGATCACTCGCGATCGGAGAGCCTTCCTCTAAACTGCTTCAATTCATTGGGTGACACAACGTTTCTATCTCAAGATAGGAACGTTTCTTTTTGGTGAAGCAACAGTTCTTCTAAACAATAGAATGTACCCATCAGCAACAAGCCTGATTTCATGGACACAACAGAACGATGCATCGGTGTGAAGTAACGGTCTATCAAAGCGAAGCAACTGTCCATCACCGCGAAGCAACTGTCTATCACCGCGAAGCAACTGTCCCATTGACACTAAGCAACTGTCCATCGTCATCAAGCAAGTGTCTATCACCGCGAAGCAACCATTCATCGTGACCAAGGAGCAATGCTTTAGAAAAAGCTTTCTATTCATAGCAAGGAATCATGCTGTAAGACCTGAGATCTTAAGGACTAACTTTACCGTTTGCTTGGTTAGACAATGCTAGAGCGATGTCGAGATTACAAAGGATTACCCGAAAATCACAAAGGTATAGTTTATGTAGTGATGATTCGATTGATGATTAGACGATTAGGCAACAATCGGCGAACTCACCAGTCGAAGAATGCTGCAACATCATTTATAAACAGTCTCTAAAGCGATCGCTTAGCTCATCTGCTTCCTTTACTTAACTTGCTGCAAAAGCGCAATCGGCTTCTAGACATAGCTCTGCAGAGAGCATTTTTCTAGATACAAGAAATGAGGTTGTAACTTTCGTCAGGAACCTTTCATTCATCTGCTAATAGTGGTAAAAATCCGCTTTGAAGATTGCCTCAAAAGAGAGATTTCGCCACCGATCCGAACTGACAGGATGGTAGGAGTTCATCAATGTTTTTCAGGACTCTTTGACATGAAACTATCTTCTTTTATTGGTTTAGCATCTGCGATCGCACTTGCTTCCGCTGCTCTAGCAACGCCCTCCAACGCGCAGTCCCCAACTCAGCAAAATCAGCAAAATACCCAGAGTGCAACGCAGGATGCCAAGGTAGTTGGAGACCTCAACGAAATTACCCAGAGCATTTCGCAGGTCAATGATCAGATTCAAACAGGACAACCAGGGCAACCGGGCGGAACCCAAGACAATCTTCAAACCGCAGAACAAACGGCTGAAGTGATTGGCAAACTCAATCTAGTTCAGCAAAAGATTGACCAAGTGAACTCGCAGCTACAAAAGAATCCCAGAGACGCCAATACTTATCCCAGAAACGGCAATAATAGAAGCGGCGCGAACAATCAGCAAAACTTCCAAGATGCTCGACAAAATGCGATCGTAGTTGGCGAACTGAACCAAGTGAAGCAAGAAATTGCGCAGGTCAACGAGCAATTGCAGAAAAGACAACAACGGCAGCAACGTCGAGCCGAAAATCGAGGCGGAGCCAATAACCAAGGTGGAGCCAACACTCAAGATAACTACCAGAATGCTCAGCAAGATGCAGTGGTCGTTGGGAAGCTGAACCGAGTTGAGCAGAAACTTCAGCAGCTTAATCTACAACTCCAGAAGACCAGATAACTAAATAACAGTGTTGCTTCCTTCACTTATTGTGTGAGCAGGAATCAGCATTAGTCTGAAGAATCTACTAACGTTAGAGATCTTGCATCTATAGCGTTAGTAGATTCGCTAACCCACGATAGTCAACAAAATACAATCACCAGAAGGTACAAAAATGTTGCGTTTCTACAAGCTCTTGCCTATTACTGTGTTTGGCATTGCGACTCTGGCAATTCCAGTGGAAGGCATTACCGCGCAACTTAACCAAAACGTTGAGCAAAACGTAGTGAATAGTGGTGATAAAAATAGAATCCAGCAGAGAGTCAAGTTTTGTAAGAAGCTAGATCGGAACTCAGAAGCTTTAGACGCGCAAATTAATCAAAGCGCGATTCAAAACGCAACGGCGATCGGGGAAAAGAATAAAATTCAGCAAAGAATCAAATTTTGTTGCAAACCGGGTGCAGAAGCGGTAGAAGCGCAACTACAGCAGCTACAGATTGCTGAACAAAATGCATCTGCGATCGGGGATAGAAATAAAATTCGACAAAGAATTGATTTGTGCCAAATGTAGCTTGTACATGAGTTCACAGAAATGTTTTGATCAAATATCTTAATCAAGTGGCGTGCAAAGCGATGAACACGGAAACGTTGGTTTGTTCTATGGTTTGGATTGCAACATCAGCGACTACTAGCACTGCGATCGCAGGTACTTTAACTCAGATCAATCAAACAAGCACCTCCACGCAGCAGAGTACTGATTCCTCTCAAAATCAAACCACCACGATTAATCTTGACTCTACCGAACTGAAGACGCCTTGCATTCTAGAAGTGAGCGCTACAGCAAATACCGAATTAAGTGGGACGATCACTGTTAACGGCAAGATCATTCGACAGTTTAGGAAGCAGGGAGCGACGCTCAATCTATCGCCCTACCTTTCTAGAGGGAAACAAACGATCAAAATTCTAGGACGCTATGCCCCTGCTCAGTCCTCTGTCCAGGTACAGTTTACAGGTCTTGGCACTCAAATCAGTCAGCAAACTGGAGGCAATGGTGTACTGACACAAACCCTCGTAATCAATGTCATCTAGCATCAAAACCCTTTAAAGCCATTTCTAGCCATTGGGTTAATTCGGGCAGATAGCGAGCTGTGAGAACGCCACTAACAAACCCAAACAAATGCCCCTGCCACGATATTCCACGTCGCGTGGGCAAAACACCCCAAATGAGCGGGCCATAAAGCAAAACAACAATCAGTGAAATGGCCGCCGACAACAAATCTTGTTCAAAATAGCTCCGCGACAGCAGGAATCCAAAGTAGCCAAAAACAACGCCACTCGCGCCCACGTGTAGCGTGTTGCGTCCGGCAAACAGCCAAACCCCTAACCCGCTCAACACCCAAGGAACGGCAGTTGCGATCGCAAACTCCTCAATGCCTCTAACTATCACAAACCAACCCAAAACCACAAACGGAACAGTATTCGCTGTTAAATGGTTCCAAGTGCCGTGCAGCAACGGTGCAAACAAAATCCCGCGCAGCCCAGTTTGGTTCCGGGGACGAATCCCTAGAAGATTTAAACGATTTTGCAGCAGCAGTTGATCAAAAATCTCTAGTCCCCACATCAGAGCGATGAGGCTGCCGAGAATTTTGGCTTGGGTTTGAAAGTCGTTGGTAAGAATAGACTGCATTCAGAGGGTCTCGTTATCTCAAGCGTTGTTGTACTAATTCTCGCTCCCTATGGGTTCTCGCTCCCTAGGGGCAAAGCAATCGTAAACGTGCTGCCTTCAGCGAGTTTAGACTTTATCATAATCGTGCCACCCATTCCTTCAACTAGGGTTTTGACGATCGCAAGTCCCAATCCGTGCCCACCTGTAGAGCGGCTGCGAGCCTCATCCACGCGGTAGAATCGCTCAAAAATTCGGCTTTGATCCAGCAAGGGAATGCCAATGCCGCGATCGCGCACCTGAATGGTCGCCTGTCGCTCGGTATGCTGCAACTCCAACACTACGTCTTGGTCTGGAGTCGAGTACTTCACCGCATTGTCAATCAGATTGAGCAACACTTGTTTTAAGCGATCGCGATTCGCAATGGCGCTAACATCCTTTGGAGCAGTAATCAGAATAGAGCGGTTGCTGAATCTTTCTGCCATACTTGCCACTTCTTGGAGCAATTCTCGGAGCGGCACGCTCTCCAACTGAACGCGAGCATAGCCACTATCGGCCCGCGCCAGATCGAGCAAATCTTGCAGTAACCGAACCGTGCGATCGGCTTCAGAGGCGGCAGTTTCCAACGCTTCTCGCTGGTAGTCATTCAAGTTTGTACCGCGCCTGAGCAGACTTTGGAGATAGCCGAATACAACCGTTAGCGGAGTGCGTAATTCGTGAGACACATTACTAACGAACTCGCGTTGTTGTTCCCACGAGTCAGAGAGCCGAGACAACATCATGTTAAACGTTTGAGCCAGTTCTTTGACCTCACGCGGGGCATGGCTCAACTGTAATTGCGCTTCCTTCAAATCTTCGGCTGAAATTGCGCCTGCAATTTGGCTCATTTCTTGCAACGGGCGCAGCGCTTGTCGAATCCGAATCGCGATCGCAATCATAATCGCGATCATAGCAAGCCCGCACACCAGCGCCAGACCTTGAACTGCAGCCACCAACTGACGGTTTTCCTCAGTAATATCCCGCGCCAGATAGACGGTTCCAAGCGGATTTCCATTGATCCTGATCGGTCGTTGGGATAACACTAGGGCGCGATTGCTAACCGGGTAGACCTCAGGCTTGAGTGGCATTTCCGCGAAGGACATTAATTCAGGTATAGAAATAGAAGCAGTATTCAAGTCATTTGATCGGGCCAGCAGCTTGCCACTGGGACTTTTGACCCAAATCAGTAAGCCTGGAACAGAGACATTATCGATCGTTTTTTGCAGTCCCGCTTCGAGGGGCAACATTTCGCTGTAGATCTGCACATCTCGCGGAAACCGATCGGCAATATAGTCAACGCTTTGCAAGTGAGTTGTAATCAGAATTTGCTGCATCTTCCAGCTTGTCCAGAGAGCCACGCTCCCTAACCCTAGAATCAATGGCGCAGCGACTTCTAACGTCAGACGAAATTGTAGCGAAGACGGATCTAGATGCCCTTGCTTGAAGTGACGAATTGATTCTCCAAAGCGGTGCATCAGTCTCATGAACCAATCCTACTTATCAAGTAATCAGTCGAGTAATAAATAACAACCATCTAGTATAAAAACAGTAGGCATGCTCATCATCTTCACTTTAGCGGAAACGATCGCGAACCGAGAAATTACACTTGAGCAACAGATATAGTGCGGATCTGAGTGCTGCGATCAAAGATGACGCGAGGTTTGAGCAAGATCTGAACCAATAGCCAAAGGGATTGAAGTTCTCCGGGCGAACACCGACTGCGCCACTGTCCAGGACGACAAAACAACAGTTCAATGAAGCGACGTTCTTGATCGAGCGGTAGAGAATCGAAGCGAATCTGTACGGTAGGAAATTCATTCTCGAATCCGGTGTGGATGATTTGCCCTTGTAGAGATAAGTGATCGTCCAGTAAGTCAAGTTGAACCGCATCGCTCATGGTCAGAGCATTTTTCTGCGTCAAGGCAACTTCTGCCCCCCCTTCTGAGATTTTTGTTGTAAATCCCCAAAAAAGCGTTTCTCCTACCTTTAGCCTGACGGGACGCTGCAAATCAAACCATTCATCACTGTGAGGACGAGGAGCATCGATCAAAATCAGGAGCGCAATTGCCAGTACCAAAAGATTATAGGCACTCCAAACCCACCCCAGGCTAATGCCTTTCATCTGCTCGACAGCATCCGGCGTCATCGTCGGTTGCGCCATGCTGAACACAACAGAATGACCTAAATTTGTCCATAAACTAACTGCTGTTGCGATAAATACGATGATCAAGGGCAGAGCAAGTTGCCAATTGAATTGAAAGCGATCGCTAACCGTTCCTTTCGGCGTCACTCGAAACTCTTGACCAAACGGATTCAACATGACTTGAATAACCGTGAGTGCTAACGGAAACGCCAATACTAATGTATATAAATCCGATAGAAACGCCGATCGAGAGCGATGATTGAGCCAGGAAAATGTCGTGAGTTGAACAAGATAATAAGGCAGAAAATAGTACAAAACATCAGTCGTAGTTGCCCGCACCGGAATCACACCTAGAAACGAATACGCTAAGGGAATTAATAAAAATCCAACGCGCGAAAGGCTAGTAAACCAATGCCAAATCCCTTCTAAATGGGCAAGTCGCTGCATTGGGCGTAAACCCCGAATCGTGAGCGGATTTGCGCTCACAAAAAATGCTTGCAGCGTTCCTCGCGCCCATCGAAGTCGCTGAAGCGCTTGGGCTGAGATGTTTTCTGCCGCAAGACCTGCACTCAGTTTCTCATTCAGGTAGACGAGATGATAGCCTTTTGCAGCCAAACGAATGCCTGTGTAATAATCCTCGCTCAGCGCCCCCGTGAAAAAGCAGCCTGATTCAACTAAAGCAGAACGACGCACCACAAACGAAGTACCCGCACAAATGACACCCCCTACCGCATCACGGAGCGGTTGAATCTGGCGATAAAACACTTCTTCTTCAGGCGTGAGAATGTGTTCTAACCCAAGATTGCGGGCGATCGGGTCAGCATTGTAAAACGTTTGAGGGGTTTGCACCAAACCGACTTGTGGATCTTGAAAAAAGCCAACCGTTCGGGTGAGAAAATTTTTGGTCGGAATGAAGTCTGCGTCAAATACGACAATCAGTTCACTGTTTGTGTAACTCAGGGCGTGATTCAAATTGCCCGCTTTCGCATGACGATTATCAGATCTGGCGATGTAGTGACATCCTAATTCTGCGGCCAGTGCCCTCACATCCAATCGCTGCTGGTCATCCAGCAAATAAATTGTTTTAGGTTCATAGTCCAACGCCTGACAGCCAATAATGGTTCGTCGCAAGATAAACGGCGGTTCATTATACGTAGGAATCAAAACGTCAACGCTGGGTGCAAGCGGGCGATCCTTCAGATTTGGTAAAACCAACCCCGGAGATTGGCCTAGCCAATCGCGAACCATAGCAGAGGCTCGATCTGCCTCGGCTCGTCGATCTTTGACTCGCAGCAGCAAGACAAGCTGAAGGATGCCACCTCCTAACATCAGCAGCTCTAGAAAGAACAGTCCTAAGCTGAATACCCCATTCAGCGGATCACTGAGGTTGAGCGTTGAGAGCGATCGCCACACCAAGTAGCGAACGGTTAGAACAGACAGAATGCCGACGACTAGGACTCTCGACCAAGGACGCGGACGCGGAGAAACTTTGGTAATGGTCAGTACAATCAGCATCAACATCACTGCCCAAAACAGCAGATATTCGCCCGCCACCTTTGGAGCCATTAACCACATGGGCGGCATTTCCTGACCAGCATTGAGACGTTCAAAAAGGATTCGAATGGTTCCCTCTCCAGCAAACCAAGCGGTCACGATCAGGGCCGCGATCGCAACCACGCTCAGCATGACAAACGTGGCCAGTCGAGGCAATGGAATCTTACTCCAAGGCTTTAGAATCAGCTGATGGTATGTACTACCCATGTTTACTCTCATCTCTACCGTTTTGCTAGTGAGTTGTAACCGTTCATGAGAGCAGTCAACTCAATCGTGTTTCTAGTTTGTGGGGTGAAGCTGAATGTTCCTGTAGCCCTTCCTGAGAGGTTTCTCAGAGAAGTGAAGGGAAACTCTCAGAAAAAACTCAGCTTAAATCCAAGTTGCAGGGCGAGTATGGGTTCAAGCCTAAAGACGGCTTAATCGATAAGTCAGCCCGCTTCTTTGGAGTAACACAATGATGATTAAGCAATTCATTCCGTTAGGTATCGTTTCTGCGATCGCGGTTGCACTTCCCGTTGCAACTAACATCATCACCGATGCTGTTCAAGCCCAAAGACCTGTGACGAGCGGCAGCATGTATCGAGATCAGACTGGCCAACGTCAAATGACTATTGCGGTACAGCCCGCTAGGATTGCCGCTACCGGAACGTTTGTAGCAGCCGAAAAGCCGACGACTGGAACCGCTCGAATTATGGTCGAAAACGGCAAGCGTTATCTCGTGTTTGATTCTGCGTTCCAAACCAGCGATCAAGGGCCTGATTTACACGTTGTGCTTGATCCCTCCAACAAACCTCCTGCACAGTATGCCGATCGCACGCAGTATGTAAATCTGGGCAAATTGGAGAAGTTCAACGGCCAACAGCGTTACCCCATTCCAGCCGCTGTTGATGTTAGCAAGTTTAAGTCTGTTGGAATTTGGTGTCGCATGGCAAATGCCACGTTCGGATATGCACCGTTGCAAACTGCTACGAACGCAAGTGTTCGCTAGATTGCGCTAACCCGTTACTCCGTTAGAGGCTTCCCATGAACAAAGATTTACTACTGCTGCTCCATCCGTTGTTTGCGATCGCGGTTGTGTTTCCCATGATTGGCATTGTGGTTCACCGGGGTCTGCAAGTCCGGCAACGACGACTGAAAACCCCAAGTGACGGAAAAAGCAAAATTCCTCCCGTCGTTGGACAGGAGCATGTGCAGATTGGTCGTTGGCTCACGGGAAGCGTTGTTGTGGCTGTTTTACTAGCACTTGCACACGACATTGTTAGCAATGTGGTAGAAACGCAACGTTGGAGTACAGCGCCGCTCAAGGTGCTGTTTGTTGGACTGATGTTTATAGCAACGATCGCGTCTTTTGTCTTGCTATATCAAGCCAAACAAAAACAGTGGCGTGCCATATTTGCCACATTGACGGGTATGGGCTTGGTTGTGTTGGGCTGTCAGGAGGGAGTTTATCGTAAAACGGATCAGTGGTACGTCTCCCACTATTACTACGGTATGACGGCTGCATTGCTAATGATTTTTGCTTTAGCGATCGTACAAAGCATTTACCAAGACAAGAAAAATCATTGGCGTACTGTTCACATTGTTTTGAATGGTGTTGCTCTTCTGTTATTTTTTGGGCAAGGTTTCACAGGAACTCAGGCGTTGCTAGAAGTTCCTCTAAGCTGGCAAGAACCTTATGTGCAAAAGCTCTATGAGTTGCAGTGTGAGCAAAAGCCTTGCACGGTTCAACCTTCTGTTCCCCAAGCTACTCCGTAAGTTTTTCGTACTGTTTTCGCTTTTGAACAATTTAATTTCTAGTGCAGTGCTCCACATCCTAGAAAATTTTCTTGATAGCTATGAGTGGTTCGCAGATTTGTGAAACAATGCTACTCTCGCAGGGTATACCCAACGCCTCGAACGGTGTGAATGAGGCGCTTCTCACTCTGTTCTTCCAGCTTCAGTCGCAGATAGCGAACATACACTTCAATGATGTTGGAATCGCCCATAAAATCGTAACCCCAAACGGTTTCGAGAATTTGATCTCGGGTAAACACTTGGCGCGGACGAGACATCAGGTAGTCGAGTAGGTCAAATTCTTTAGCCGTTAGTTCGATCGCGCGATCGCCGCGATGCACTTGGCGCGTCCGTCGATTGAGCTTCAAATCCTCAAACTGCAATCCACCGTCATCTGTTTCCTGCGTGCGGCGCAGATGGGCACGGACTCTTGCGAGCAGTTCCTCAATGCTAAACGGTTTAACCATATAATCATCCGCTCCGGCATCCAGTCCAGCCACACGATCGCTGACTTCATCTTTTGCCGTTAACAAGATTACGGGAACGTTGCACCCCGTTGAGCGTAAGCGGCGACAGAGTTCTACTCCAGAAAGTCCGGGTAACATCCAGTCGAGAACCACTAAATCGGGCATTGACTCACGGGCTTGTACGAGTCCGGTCATGCCGTCATGGGCCACGCTGACGCGATAGCCTTCGCTACTCAGTTCTAATTCGACAAATCGCGCTAAATTAACTTCGTCTTCGATGACTAGAATGTGGGCATTCATCGCGCAACTTCCAAAACCAGTAACGTTAAACGAAAACAGCGTGGGATGAGGTGCGATCGATGTCGTTTCTACCGCGACTCGCTCAGCCACTGTTTAATTTCAGCCATTGTTTAGTTATTGTACAGTTGTCGGACATCGGACAGTTGTCTCTTATATAGCAATCATTATCTACGAACTCCTTGTGCCGTCTGGCTTGTATTCTTGCATAGCTCAAGCCAAGACACTAGACGAGTAAAAATTCTGTTAATTCCCCAATGTAAGTATGAATCACCCCCAATCCCTCTCTTGCGGAAGAGGCAGGGCTGTTTCATTGTCAGTGTAGAAAAGCTAAACCTCAGCAGTGTTGTGGCTTGGCTTCAATTCCCACGAGCTTGATTGCACATCTGCAACAAATTCCAGTTCGTTTCGATGGCTGCTGCCAAACGGCAGTTCGCCAATCAGTTCGAGAAGGTTTTTTTCCCTACAAGGAAACAGCCCTGCTCCGCCATCCCAAGCTATAAAGCCGATAGCCAAAATACCCAACTCGTTGGTAATTCATGTAATGAAACTGCATTTGATGTCTCCCTTAAACTTGGTTAGCAATTGCAAGGAAACAACACAAGACATGTGGGAGCGATCGCACCTTCTTGTAGTGGGAGCGATCGCTCCGGCGACGTTAACACTTATCGACTCGATCAAACTGTCTTGGGTGAGCAGGCCAGGTGTAGCCATCCGTCTGGCTAGGGACGAGAGACATACACGGCATATCGCGTCCAAAAGCGGTAATAATCTTCACTCGCTGAGTTGTTCGGCAATCGTTTCGCAAAATAACTTTGTCTCTGCCAGTGATGCCGCTTCCCTCTACGTGCTCGACGACTTTCACGCATCTGGGTGCTAAGGCAGCGGAGGCTGGAACAGCGGTCATAATCGGAAGAGAGACAGCAGCAGTCGCAACAGCAGCAGTGAGATAGATAAATTTTGCGAAACCTTTCTTGGTCGTCATTGTCTCAGAAACACGAAGGTTAGTTAAATTCACAGTTTGTTCTCCTTGTTGATATTGATCAGATGAATCCGATAAAATCCTCATCCAGGATTTGGTTTCAAGTTAGGGATTTAATCTCAGAACAAGATCTGATTAATCGTGCAATCGCAATCAGCGAAAGGATGAATCAGATGCCTTGTTAATTCCTCACGATTCGCTTTGTATGTTTATGCATTTAGAAAACGTAGCCGAGATAAATTGTGTTTGAGCGGTCGTGCTTTCGAGTGCCAGCGCAATCGTAGGAGATGGACTGTTCGTATCCGGAACCGTTCACCGTCACGGTTCCCAAATTCTCCCGGCCGTACCACCGGCTGCGCTGAATGATTAACTGCGATCGCGAGGTAACAGGACATCCGCTCGATAAGCTGCCGGAACCATAGTGGGGCTGTTTTATTGTCAGGAATGAGAATTTGCACACTCGATTGCCTCGTCCAGCGTTCTTGAATTTTCTAAACCTCACAAACGAGGGCTTGCGACTTTCAGATATTCTCCTGATGACAATGAAACAGCCCTGCCTCTCCTGCGGGAGAGGGCTAGGGTGAGAGCGATTCTATCGATTCATACCCGGACTCAGCAACACCAGTTTTCTATACATAAAGGGTTAGCTTGTATTCCCTGTGTCTTACGAGAGAAGACAGTTGATATACCACATGTCATATCTAGTGAATACAATTCACTGGCTCGTGCTTTATGGCTGTGATTAGCGCAAAGCGAAACTCCCAAGAAATCGAACAACCAACGCTGGCAGATCCCGTGCGGGAAACGCGGCAACGCTTATAACTCTCACAAGCCAAGTTTGCGACGAAGCTAGGAGTTTCATGTCAAAGCGTTAATCGTTGAGAGAACGGGCGGACGAAGCCTTTAGCGATCGCTTCGCTACACGGATACGTGCTCGCATTGAAGCAGATTGAGCAATTGCTGCATCAGATGGGCGACCTTGGCAAAGATCTGCTTGCCAAATACTTTTCGCCAAATACTTTTCACAGTAAGGACAGAGACGATATGACTGATAGACTCCAGCGCTCTGTCCCTTCAGGCAGTAGTTCATCTCAAAATACTACTCTGGGCATCACTGAAGCCGATGTCCTTATGACAGCAGCCTTGGCGAGTCGTCCAGCTAGGCAGCCCGATTTAGCAGCCGAAATCCAAGCGCTTCAAATCCTTGCCCAACAGCTCACGGACGATCCGCAGGCGATGCTCAAAACCCTCGTTGGGATCGTGCTTGATCTCACTCAAGCGGGCACTGCGGGAGTCAGCTTACTGGATGCGCCCAATGGTGAATCCGTCTTTCGCTGGGTCGCGATTAGCGCAAAGCCCAACTCCAACGGAACCGCAGGAGCATTTGCGAATTTGGAGCAAACCACAACCCCAGGTGATTTTAGTCTCTGTGGCACCACTCTTCGCAGTAACCAGCCCCAACTATATGCCTATCCTGAACGCTACTTCACCTATCTGCACCATCCCCAGTGTCCGATCGTCGAAGGATTGATAATTCCGCTGTGCGTAAACCGTCAACCCTTAGGCACGCTGTGGCTTCTATCCCACGATGAGGCACATCGATTTGACTTAGAGGATCAGCGGTTGATGACCCGTTTAGCTGGCTTTGCCGCTGCTGCCCTCCAAAGCATACAGCAGGTGCGCCAGAAGGTTGAGGACGCGCCGCGATCACAGGAACCTGCACAGGACGCAGCAGTAGCATTGCACCAGAGCCAGGAGTTGAGTCAGCAAATCTTCGACAGTAGCGGTGACTGCATCAAGGTATTGGACTTAGAGGGGCGATTGCTGTTCATAAGCCGAGGGGGGCAAGCGTTGTTGTGCATCGAGGATATAAACCCGTGCCTCAACACATTCTGGACAGAATTTTGGGAAGGCGCGGATCGGCAAGCAGCAACGGAAGCGATCGCTAGGGCAAAAGCAGGCGAGGTTTGCACCTTTCAAGGGTATTGCCCAACGATGACCGGCCAACCCAAGTGGTGGGATTGCAAAATCAGCCCCATTCGAGGCATAGATGGGCAGGTTGAACGGCTACTGTGCATTTCGCGGGATATCACCGATCGCAGGCGGAGCGAAGACAAACGCAAGCAGGCAGAAGAGAACTTGCGTGCATCAGAAGAACGGTTCCGCTTATTCATCACCGCTAGCTCAGACATGATCTATAGAATGAGCGCGGATTGGAGCAAGATGCGTTATCTCAAAGGCAAGAATTTCCTGGCGAGTACGGAGACTTCAAGCCATATGTGGCTTGAAAAGTATATTCTCCGAGAGGATCAGCCACAGGTGCTGACTACTATTCGGGAAGCCATCCGTACTAAAAGTACCTTTGAGTTAGAACACCGAATCATTCGATTGGACGGTACGGTAGGCTGGACGTTCTCTCGCGCAATCCCGCTGCTGGATGCACAGGGTGAAATCATTGAATGGTTTGGAGCGGCGGGGGACGTGACCGATCGCAAACAGGCGGAAGAAGTCATTCGCCGTTCAGAAGAAAAATATCGCACACTGTTCGAGTCGATAGACGAAGGCTTTTGCCTCATCGAAGTTTTGTTTGATGAAACCGGAAACCCAAACGATTACCGCTTTCTGGAAGTCAATCCGGCGTTTGAGAAACACACGGGACTTGTGGACGCGATCGGCAAAACAATGCGCGAGTTAGTGCCGCAGCACGACGCACACTGGTTTGAGATTTACGGCAAAATTGCGCTAACGGGTGTACCCGCGCGGTTTGAAAACCGTGCCGATGCACTTGGGCGTTTTTACGATGTTTACGCCTTCCGCGTTGGCGAGCCGCACGATCGCAAAGTGGCAATTCTCTTTAAGGACATCAGCGATCGCAAACAAGCGGAAGCCGAACGCGAACAACTCCTTGCCAACGAACGACACTATGTTCACCAGATGCAGGGACTCACCAGCGCAGCTCTAGCCATCAATTCGGCGCTTTCAGTGGAAGAAGTCTTGCAAGTGATTACCAATCAAGCCGTATCCATCATCGGTGCTCACCAATCTGTCACCAGCCTGACGATCGATCAAAACTGGGCACAGGCAATCAACACGATTCACCTGTCAGATAAGTACGCTCAGTGGCGAGACTACAATGCACCAACCGATGGAACTGGCATCTATGCCTGTGTTTGCCATCTCAACCACTCGATGCGGATGACTCAAGACGAACTAGAAGCCCATCCTGGCTGGAGAGGGTTTGGCAAAGAAGCAGACAAGCATCCTCCGATGCGAGGCTGGTTAGCCGCCCCCCTAGTCGGACGAGACGGACATAATATTGGGTTGATGCAGCTTTCAGACAAATACGAGGGGGAGTTTACGGAAGCGGACGAATCAATCTTGGTACAGCTTGCCCAAATGGCATCGGTGGCGGTCGAGAATGCCCAACTCTACGAAGCGGAGCAGCAAGCGCGATCGACCGCTGAAGCAGCACAAGAGGAAGCTCAAGCGGCGAACCGCATTAAGGATGAGTTTTTGGCCGTGTTGTCGCATGAACTGAGATCGCCGCTCAACCCCATTCTCGGTTGGTCAAAACTATTGCAGAACGGCAATCTAGACGCGACAAGAACCCAACACGCCTTGAAGACGATCGAACGGAACGCCAACCTGCAATCGGAATTGATTGAAGATCTGCTAGATGTTTCCCGGATTCTACAGGGCAAACTCTCCCTTACGGTGAGTTCGGTCAATTTAGCGGTGGTGATTCGAGCGGCGATGGAAACGATGCGACTTGCAGCAGAAGCAAAATCGATCCAAGTCGAAGCTCGTCTTAACCCAGAAGTGGGAAACGTGTCTGGCGATGCGACTCGTTTACAGCAAGTGATTTGGAATCTGCTTTCCAATGCTGTTAAATTCACTCCCGCAGGGGGCCAAGTGACAGTGCAATTAGAACAGGTGGAGAATCAAGCTCAAATTACCCTGAGCGATACAGGGAAAGGAATTCAACCTGAGTTTGTGCCCTATGTGTTTGAATACTTCCGGCAAGAAGACGGGGCGACGACCCGTAAGTTTGGTGGACTGGGACTAGGGTTAGCGATCGTGCGTCACCTCGTCGAACTGCATGGGGGCACAGTTAAGGCTGAAAGCTCCGGAGAAGGGCAGGGAGCAACGTTTGTAGTCCGGCTGCCGCTAATGCAGACGGCATCAAAAGCAAATCAGGACGAGCGACCGCCTGAGCAGCCTCTCGATTTGAATAACATCAGCATTCTCGTGGTGGATGATGAAACCGATTCTCGTGAATTGGTAGCGTTTCTGTTAGAGCAGCAAGGGGCACAGGTGAGAACCGCTGCTTCAGCCCACGAAGCCTTGATCGTTCTGACCCAATCAACGCCTGATGTCCTGCTGAGTGACATCGGCATGCCAGATATGGATGGCTATATGTTGATCCAGCAGGTGAGAACGTTAACACCAGAACAAGGAGGGCAAATGCCAGCGATCGCGCTAACGGCTTATGCTGGGGAAATGAATCAGCAACAGGCGCTGGCAGCAGGGTTCCAGAAACACCTTTCTAAACCAATAGAACCGCAGAGATTAATTCAAATCATTTCTAGTCTGATTCGGTCTGCTTAGCGATCGCCGCAAATCTTGCAATTGCGATTACGCCGCATTTTTGATCCCTTCTTCACAACGAAAGAAATTGGCAAAGGTACAGGGCTGGGACTTTCGGCGGTGTTGGGCATTGTCAAGAGTCATGGTGGATTTATGGATGTTCAGAGCGAGGTTGGTAAAGGCAGCCAGTCTCAGGTATTTCTGCCCGCGAGCCAATCAATTGAGTCTCAAATTGATGATGAAGTTGAGCTACTGAGCGGGCAACAGGAATTGATTTTAGTGGTGGATGATGAGGTTGCCATCTGCGAAGTTGCAATCGAAGCAATAGATACGTTTTGAACTACGTCACGTGTCATTGCGTCATCGCTGTCCGGATTTGATACGAGAATTAGAATGGACGAGATGTAGAGGTTGGACTTGAATATGGTAGCCCCCATCTCTGAAATAGTAATTTCGCATCATGCAACCAGCAACTCCTTTAGCCGAGGAGAAGATTACTACCACCGGAGCGCCGTGATCGATCTGGTGCAACGAGGCAATACGATTCACGCTGAAGTCGAAGGTAGTGAAGTTGCTCCATATCGTGTCAGTCTTCAGTTTGACTCCGGTGGCATCACCTCGGTTCGGTGTACCTGTCCTTACGACTATGAAGGCTGGTGTAAACATATTGTGGCAGCGGCATTGACCTGGGTGCGGCAACCGGATCGACTTGAACTTCGACCTACGTTACCACAACTATTAGACCGACTGGATCACGTGCAAACGCAGCGATTGGTGCAGGCATTGGTGGCAGAACAGCCAGAACTGATTGATGCAGTCGATTGCCAGGTGATGCTGATGTCGAATCCTGCTTCACCCACGCAAACGGCCACGCCTCAGCGCCAATCGACGCTGGATGTGGCTCCCTTCCGACGGCAAGTGAAACAGATCTTACGAGAAGGTGTGCGATCGCTGGAGGAGGGCTATGAAGATGATCCATTCACCGATGACTTGTTGGGCATTATTGAAAAAGCACAGGCATTTGCGAGAAATGAAGATGGGAATAGTGCAATTTCCATTCTGGAAGCAATCACCGCTGTTTGTGTAGACGAATGGGATGACATCCAAGATTATGGGGGAGATTCCTTTCCGATTGCCGAGTCGCTGAACGAAGCTTGGACAGAAGCCATTTTGAGCGCGGATCTCTCGCCACCCGAAGCTGTCGATCTGCGGGTGATGTTAGAGGAATGGCAAGATGCGTTGGATAGCGATTTTTCGATGAGCTTAGCAGCATTGCAGCAAGGATGGACTGATCCAGACCTGCAACGGGCACTGCAAGGCAACGGCTATGCTGATCCAGAACGGTTGAATTCCCCGTTTGCTCAAGAACTGGCATTGATTCGGCTACAAATATTGAATCGGCAAGAACGGCAGACCGAGTATTTGAACCTGGCTCGAACAGAAGGATTGATGGCGCAATATCTCACTCGATTAGCGGAAATCGGCAACATCGACGAAGCGATGACTGTGGCACGCGATCGTATGACCACAGCAGAAGAAGCATTTGCCCTGGCAAAAACCTTACGAGAACAGAATTATTTGTCCGAAGCGTTGACCATTGCTCAAGCTGGACTGCCCTTACCCGGAAATTGTCGATATGCTATGGCAAGTTGGACGAGTGAACTGGCAGAGGGGCTAGGAAATCGAGAAGCTGCACTAGATGCCAGTGTTCTCACCTTTAAGCTTCGCCCTAGTTTTCCAGAGTATCAACGGGTGGCGCATCTCGCCGTCGCTCAGTGGGAGGGCATTAAATCAGACTTGCTGAAAACCCTGCGTCAGTTTCAGGACTGGCAAGCGAGGGAAGCAAAGGTAGACATTTTCCTGCATGAAGGATTGCTGGATGACGCCATTGAAGTGGTGCGATCTGACCATTACTACCGCTCCGAGTTAGTGCATCGCGTTATGCAAGCAGCAGTGTTCACCCATGCTGATTGGGTCATTCAGGCGGCACTCGAACGGGCAGAACCAATTATGGAGCAAGGCAAAGCCGATCGCTACCAGGAAGCGGTGCAATGGTTGCAGCAGGCAAAAGCGGCTTACATTCAATCAGAGCAGCAATCAGTTTGGATGATTTATTTCAATCAATTGCAGTCTAACCACGCCCGCAAGCGTAAACTCATGGATTTATTCAAGCAATTACTGTAATACACGATGGCGAATGGGATTTACCTAAAAAAATGGTGTAAGGGTGTGATGCGTTGGCAAAATAGGAACCGACATCATGTAAAAATTCTCCCTCTCTTACTGCAACCTCTTTGACTGCCAAGTTATGGGTCTGCAAAGCTCCAATCTCTCCCTATCATTTGTCTGATTGCAGCTGAATTTCTCTCTCAAGTCAGCAATCAAATTGCAGCAGTGACCATTCCGATTTTGATGCTGCAATTTACTCACCCTGCGGTTTGCGAAGCAAGGTCCCCTGGTATATTAAGAGTGTGGCAGCATGATTACCAATTGTATTAGCTGCATTTGTGGAATGTATTCACTGGGTTGGTTCAGGATTCAGTGCAATTTGGTTCCCATCGGATCGTGATTCCAATTTAATTCACCCAATTTGATTCACTAATGCGACTGATCCTTTAGATCTGAATCAATTCCTTTGGCTCTGAGTCAATGATGAAGCCCAAATCACAAGAATCTGAAACAAATTTTGTATCATGATGCTGTATTCCTCAATCGGCTTCAGATTCTCCATGTCTTCCTCAACTTCGACCTCTTCAGACTTTATCTCGGTACTCGATCAGGCTGCACTTGCCTTTCGTAGCAGAGAAGTCAGTCGCCCGGCGGCTGAGGATGTTGTAAATGCGCTATTGCAGACTGAGAAAGCAGCAAAACAACGCCCGTTAGACTACTCATTGATGCAATTGCAGGGACAGTGGCAACTCTGTTTTGCAACAGGGACGCGCAAAATTCGCCAAGGCGGAATCAGGCTCAAACAAGGGTACTATGTGCCTAAAATTGTATCGGCTCACATTTCGTTCGACACAGATGAATCTGGAGCAGCAACGATTGGAAATCAGGCGCAGCTTGGGTTCTTGCAGCTTAACCTATCAGGACCTGCGCGTTACCAAAGGAAAAAGAATTTGTTAATGTTTGAGTTCACCCAACTCCAGCTTCGGTTGGGCAGGACATCTCTTTACAGGGGCACGATCCGGGGTGGAGATGCTAAAGAAAAAGCCTTTGCTCAAACGTCGATCGCAAAGCTGCCCTTCTTTGCATTCTTTCTGATAACTGAGAACTTTATTGCTGCTCGTGGACGCGGAGGCGGACTCGCGCTTTGGGTCAAATCCTAGACAATGTGCAACGGAAGTTGATTAGCTCCTAGAGTGCAATGCAGTTTATCGAGAGGCACGAGTTTAGAAGCTCCATCCAAGTTGCTATGAGGACTCAAGAATGGGCGGTTGTCGAAGCCTTGAGCCTTTTCTGCACAGTAATCTAGCACATCAGCCTAGTGGACATCTGTATAGTTAGCTGAACGGATTGCTCCTCTAAAACGGTCTAATCCTCTAAGATGAGAGCGAAGCTTTGTCTTGGAGGCTGAAGAGCAACTGTGGATATGTCTGACACTTCTAACCCTTCTGTGCCTCGCAAGTCTAGCCAAACGGAGCATACGCTATCGCTTCCTGATAAATCACTGCCCTACGTTGCCCTAGCCGAGTGGCAAACGCTGTTTGATCAAGAAAAGCCGATCGCTGAGATGTTTCATGTTGCTTATCTCGCCCAAACCGACGACGGCTCGCCGCGATCGCTGACCTTCGTCTTTAATGGCGGACCCGGTGCTGCTTCAGCTTATCTCCACATGGGAGCCTTGGGTCCTAAGCGCATCCACTTTGGTGCCAACGGAAGTTTGCCAAAACCCCCCGTTCGACTAGAAGAGAATGTTGAAAGCTGGTTGAGCTTCACAGACTTGGTATTTATTGATCCGATTGGCACGGGCTTTAGTCGTAGCTTGCCGCGACCCAAAGACACGTCAGAGAAGACTGATGAAACGAAGCCAAACGAGGCAGATAAACCCAAAGAGAAAGAATTTTGGGAAGTTGATCGAGACTTGAAATCATTAGGAGAGTTCATTCAGCGCTTTCTGTCGCGTCATAAGCGATGGCTATCCCCCATTTTCATTGCCGGTGAAAGTTATGGAGGGTTTCGAGTGGCACGGCTCGCTCGCAAGCTTCAGCAAGAATTTGGCGTCGGTCTTTCGGGAGCAATCCTGATTTCCCCAGCGTTAGAGTTTAGTCTTTTGGGTGGAACTGACTATAACCTTGCGGCTTGGGCAACGCTGCTGCCGTCTTTGGCGGCTGCCGCTGCTCATCACGATCGCGCTCGATGGGCAGGAGAACCGGGAGACTTGCAAGCCCACACAAGTGCCGCAGAGCAGTTTGCCCGCAAGACGCTGATTCCGTTGCTGGCAATGGGAGACACCTTCTCGCCGGATGAACGACAGACCGCTTATCAGCAGCTATCAGAGTTGCTGGGTTTGCCGATGACGCTAGTTGAGCGACAGGCAGGCCGTGTCAGCATCGAAGTCTTTTCGAGAGAACTGTTGCGAGATCAACAGCGAATTGTGGGATTGTATGATGCTTCAATTACTGCGATCGATCCCTTTCCCGATCGCGTCAGTTACGAAGGCATTGATCCCACGCTTGACGGACTCGATCGACTGTTCACTGGAGCCATCAACAGTCACTTGCGCGATACGTTGGGTGTTGAGACCGACTTGTCTTACCACTTGCTCAACTTGGAAACCTTCAAAGCCTGGAACTTTGACCTTAAAGGCGCATTGGATCTAGGTTCTATCGATGATTTGCGGGTGGGAATGACGTTAAACCCCTACATGCAGGTGTACATCTCGCATGGGTTATTTGATTTAGTCACGCCCTATTTCGCCTCAAACTATCTCGCCGATCTAATGAAACTCAATCCTGAGATTCGCCCAAATTTGACGCTAAAACACTATCAAGGTGGGCATATGTTTTACACGTGGGCGCGATCGCGACAGCAATGGTTTACTGAAATGACTGCCTTTTATCAAGCTGCAACAGTCGTTTGATGCCAAAATTATCCCTTCGGTTCAGGTTCACCGCCACATGGCGTTATTGGCAGGTCGAACGATCGTATTTGCAAGTCGTTTGTTAGCAGAGCGACTAATTGACTTAGGGTATGTGAAGAGACTTGCAGAGTCACTTGAGGCTACGACAGAGGCGCACAGCCTTAGGACATTTTTAGGACAATTGCTGTAAGCTCAAACGGAAGTCGCTTGAAACCAGGAATATTAAAGACTTCTGTTAGAAAGCGGGTAACGCGATTCGAACGCGCGACATTCACCTTGGCAAGGTGACGCTCTACCACTGAGCTATACCCGCATTTGCTACGTTTATTACTATGCCCGATTCAAACCGAGATGTCAAGCCTTGCAGATAATCTTCAGACACGACGCTAACAGCTTTGGGGACTTGGTTACTGCTGGATCAATCGGCAACTAGAAGGCATCCACGGGTTCAGTTTAACCGCTTAATGACAGCTTAGAGGCTGCTCTCCACTTGCACAGCGCCTAGAACTCTCTTTCTCTTATGGCAAAGTTTCGAGGCTAAGATCCAAAAGGATAGATCATGCTTCTATCATGACATTACTATTGATTCTGTAGCACCTCATGGTTCAGTACACACTTGCTCAAAGCCCCGAAATTATTCTGACCGTTCCTGGTAAAGATTCGTCTAAAGCCCGTGAAAAGGCGATGGATCAATTAATGGAATTAATGGACGAGGGAAAACTACCGACCGATTTAGCGGATGGATTTGGTCCCAAAAACTTCATTGAGATCAAAGATCCAACCGGGATTAATGCAGGGCGCAATTCTGCCGGAACTGCATCGGACAATGAGGATTCTATCAATCAAGCCGTTCAAATTCTGAGCGCTCTGGCAACGCTTAAGCTCAAGGCTCAGGAGAGTCGCACTGAAGCGCTGCAAGTTCGCCAGCACATTGATGTGCTGTTTACGGATGATTTAGTGACTGAAGAAGAAATCAATCAACTTAAAGAAGGCTTCAAAGTTTTGAAAAACTATGCTCAAACTAATCTGCGCTATCGAGATGCTCGTGCTCAAGCAGAAGACGCTCGCACTGTGTTAGACACGGCTTTACAGTCCTCTGAGCCAGAGAGTAAGAAGAACGTGTAGAAGGGGCACTGTTCTTAGCGACTCGACTTCTTGAGTCGCTGAACGATGTGATCATCTAGCTCTTGAACGAGAACGCCTTGTTTGAATTCCTCACCTGATCCTGAAATCGTCGCTGGGCAAATTGGTTAAAATTGGTCTGCCTTGAGGAGTGAGAAATCTAGTTGGCGCGATCGCTTCATTGCTGCATCCTCACTAACCGCGATCGCACATCCGGTAATTCATAGAATTGACAGTCGTGTAACAGCCGGTAATCTGCCTATTCATTACGGTCTAGATGATGACCGACTGTCACTCCTAGACCTCCCCACTCGCTAATACTTCCGCTCTTGCGGTTCAAATTGATTGATTACAACGGGCATGTAATTGATATCAATCCCGGCGGGTGAGTAGTATGCCAACGTATGTTTGAGAAAACTCTGATCGTCTCGCTGCGTATAGTCTTCACGACAGTGAGAGCCTCGGCTTTCTTTGCGGTTGAGGGCAGACGAGAGAATCATTTCTCCAACGACAAAGAGCGATCGCAGTTCCATCGCCTCAATCAGTTCGGTATTCCAGGTTTTGCCTTTGTCATCGACGCGGACATGAGCATATTTTTTCTGAAGTTCGCGGAGTTGAACCAGTCCTTCTTGCATGGTCGCTTCGGTGCGAAACACGCCGCAATGATCGGTCATGCAGTCTTGATAGGCTTGCCGAACCTGGTGAATACGGTATTCTCCGGGCTGGTCTATCAGCGATTGGAGTTGAGTGTTAGCGTCTTGAATGTAGCGCTCAGCATTGACTTCAGGTAATTTACGATTTTCGACATAGCGCGCGATCGCGGCTCCAGTTCTGCGCCCATAAACTACACATTCCAACAGCGAGTTACTGCCCAACCGATTCGCACCATGCACCGACACACACGACGTTTCACCTGCCGCGAAGAAACCTTCGACCAATTCATCGGCGCTGCTTCTGACTTGTCCATCGGTGTTGACCGGAATGCCGCCCATCGAATAGTGAACAGTTGGACGAACGGGCATCGGCTGATACACTGCATCAACCCCCACCAATCGATGGGCTTCTTCCCAGCAGAAAGGCACGCGGCTCATAATTTTCTCTTTGCCCATGTGGCGCAGATCGAGATAGACAAAGACACCGCCAGCTGACCCATCTGGTTTTATGCCGCGTCCTGCTCGAATTTCGTAGGTGATAGCGCGGGAGGTAATGTCTCGGGGGGCAAGCTCCATACGGCTGGGCGCATAGTTTGCCATGAAGCGATCGCCGTCGCTGTTAATCAGATACGCACCTTCTCCGCGCACCGCTTCTGAAATCAAGACGCCCACAGGATACAGTCCTGTGGGATGGAACTGCACAAACTCCATGTCTTCAAGCGGTAAGCCGGCCATTGCGGTCATTGCCAGACCGTCACCTGTGGAGGCGTAATCGTTGGAGGTGGTGTTGTAAACGCGTCCGTAGCCTCCGGTGGCAAACATCACGGCTTTGGCGCGAATCACTTCAACTTGACCGTTGAGCAAGTGATAGAGAACGACCCCTTTTGCCTGTCCGTCTTCCAAAATCAGGCGCATGACGTACCATTCTTCGTACACCTTGACGCCGTATTTCATCAAGTTGCAGATCAATTCGTGCAGAATCGCGTGTCCGGTCTTATCTGCCGCATAGCAGGTGCGGTTGTGCGAATGTCCGCCGAATGCGCGTTGGGCAATCCGTCCGTCGGGTAAGCGGGAGAACAACACGCCCATATGTTCGAGATCGATCACAACATCGGGCGCTTCTTGCGTCAAAATTGCCACGGCATCTTGGTCGGCTAAATAGTCCGAACCCTTGACCGTATCAAAGGCGTGGGCTTCCCAAGAATCTGTTTCATCGACATTTTTGAGCGTTGCTGCCATTCCCCCTTGGGCCGCCACCGAGTGCGATCGTATTGGGTGAGTCTTGGCAACCACGGCCACGCTCAAGCTCGGATTGGTACGGGCAATTTCTAGGGCAGCACGAGAACCAGCTAAGCCACCGCCAACAATAATTACGTCGTGATCGATCATGGGTATGTCATCGGGCTAGATTACTTCTATTCTCGCTCGATTTTGAGATTCGCTTACCTTTTCTGCTTTGTTTTTAACATCCAAAGAACGCCTACAAGCAGCGCGATTAGAGGAAGCGCAACTCCAGCCAGAACCCAGCCTGTAGAGGGAGCTGAAGGGCGGCTTGATTCAGCAGTACCAATGGCGGCTTGGGGAGCGGCTCCCGCTTGAACAGTCACCTCATACGTCAGCCTGAACGCATTAAAGCTTTCTCCATCTTTGGGTCTGCCGCTCAACTCCAGCGTATAAATTCCAGCTTTTGGAAAAACGAGTTCTGCTCCTGGAATGCCTTGATACTGTTCTGCTGAAATCGATTTTAGAGCCGGTTGCAGGACAGAGTTTTGCTGTCGGTCGTACACGTTCAGGCTGCAATTACAGCGATCGAGCGAGACCAATTCTCCGCCTTGCTTGGTGAGCGCAAACCAGGCTTGCGATCGTTCTCCCGCTTTGGGATTGTGACTCGGTTCAATATGAAACGTAGCGGCAACGTTACCAGAGGTTTTAACGTTGTGAGCAATGATCACGTCAGCGTTTACTTTATTTTCTTGCTGCAACATATAAGCGTGCTAGGGAAAAGAGCGACCACACCGGGCGCGATCGCAATAACAAAACCGCTGCAACCCCAATCGCCAATCCGATCACTCGCCAAACTTGAGCAGCACTTCCAACATTGTTGAGGTAGCTTGATCCCACAAGTGCAATGTGAATTGCCACTAAAATCAATGCTGGAATGCTGAGCAAATGAACTTTTCGCCAGGTTTTACCGAGTTTAAGCGCGATCGCATCAAAACTAGTCAGTGCGGCAGGCGTGAGCAAGCCCAATCCTACGATTCCCGCCCACATGCCGATCTGCTGATTGAACGGCAGAAAAGCCAGGACTTGAAGATTCCAGTTAAACGTGTGATCGACAAAGTGAGCGACATGCGCCCACGACAGCACGAACGCTCCGACGCCAAAGGCACGACGATACTTTAGAGGAGCGCTCCACACACGGCTAATTGGACGGGCGATCAGGGCTAGCATGAGACAGAGCAGGGCAGCGTGTCCGGTGTAATCGACCATATCACCACTCCGCAGCAGCAGCAAAAGACCGATTGTCAAAGTTATCCAACCACCCAACCGAAAGAGTTGACTTCTGCGATCGCGGCTCAGAAATGCTGTCGAAAGCCCAACGCCCAACATCATCGGCAGGGTTCCGATGCCAAATGCCAGCATCGTCATCGCTCCTAAATAAGGATTTCCTGTTTCAGCCGCTTTAAGCTGCGCCGCGTAGAGAAATCCGCAGGGAATTAATCCCCAGATCATGCCAAGCAGGGCAGGCGTCCACCATTGGTTTGACTGAGAAAATTGCATCATCAGTCGATTTAGCCGCTCGTGCAGTTGTCCTTTCCCCAAGGGATGCAGCATCGGCAGGCGCGGCAAAAGCTGAGGACTGATTTGCGACAGCCCAAACCAGACTAACAGCAGTCCTGTGAAGATCGTTATGCTGCGGCGCAACGCGCTGTCAATGCCCGCAAATTGTCCTCCTGCAATCAGGATCGAACCGATCATCCCGATCGCGCCTCCCACTAAGGCATAGCTGATTACTCGACCTAAATTGAGCAGCAGGTTAAACGCGAGTTGCGATCGCCAATGTGGTTTAGCATCGTGCGATCGCACCGACAGCGAGAACGCTGCTGTCAAGGGGCCACACATTCCTAAGCAGTGGCCGAAACTGCCTAAAAATCCTAGAGATGCGATGAGCAAGAGATCAATCATTCTCTTATCATCGATCACGACTTACCTTCTTTCCACCCCAATTTGAATCGATTGCTTTTCATCTCTCTTTGCACAGCGTTAGCGAAAATATAAGCAATGCACTCTAACGATCGCGCTACATTATCGTCGGGCGTACTAAGAAAAATCCGTTTCTTAATAGCTGCGTTAATCACTTTCATCTCATCACTTACTGGGAGCGACCTAACCGATACCCTTTGCCATACACAGTAGAGATTAACGGAGCTTCGCCTTTCGCCTCGATTTTGCGGCGCAGCAACCTGATTTGAGCCGCTAGTGCGTTGCTGGCTGGCTTGTCACCCTCACTCCACACATGCTGATAGATTTGCTCGTGCGTCAGAAGCTGATTTGGCTGACGCATGAAATATTCCAACAGTTGACATTCTTTCTCCGATAGCTCGATCGCTCGTCCGTGTCGGTAGGCAACTTGATTTTGCAGATCGAGTTCTAGATCTTCTACCTTGAGTCGCTGACTTGGCTGATTCGGTTCGAGCGCCGTTGGACGCCGCAGCAGCGCCCGCACTCTTGCCAACAGTTCCCGCAGTTCAAATGGTTTGACCAAATAATCATCGGCTCCAGCATCGAGTCCCAGCACGCGATCGTCAATCGTGTCTTTTGCTGTGAGAAAGAGAACGGGCGTCGAGTCCCCGTGCGATCGCACCTGCTGACAAATTTCTAAGCCCGATCGTACGGGTAGCATCCAGTCTAGAATCAACAGATCGTACTGTCCTTGCTGCGCCAGTTGTGCCCCTTGCTCTCCATCGTGAACCACATCCACGGTATAGCCCTCACGGGATAGAAGTTGGCTGAGCGGTTGAGCCATTTCGATTTCGTCGTCAACGAGAAGAATTTTCATGAGAGGGAGGAATGAGGGAGGAATGCTCCGCTTTCACGGAGGAAGGCTGGAAGATTGGGTAGAAGTCTGCACTTGGATATTTTTAATCGTCTTACTTTCTACTTAAAATGATTATTCTGAACACTTGGTACTCATTGTCGTCTCCCCATGCTTACCGTTGCAATTCCTAAAGGCGCGCTCCTCAAAGACAGCATTCGATTACTCAAAGCCGTTGGTCTAGATTTCAGCGCTTTTCTAGAATCTGGAAATCGCCAACTGCAAATTACTGATCCGACCGGAACGGCGAAGGCATTGCTGGTTCGCAATTCCGATGTGTCGGTCTATGTCGAATACGGACAAGCCCAACTCGGCATCGTGGGGTATGACGTATTGCGGGAGAAAGCGCCTAATGTAGCGCAACTCGTTGATTTAGGCTATGGCGGGTGTCGCATGTCAGTTGCGGTCAAAGCATCGAGTCCCTATCGTTCTTCGATAGAATTGCCATTGCATGGTCGAGTTGCCTCAAAATTTGTTCACTGTGCCCGTGACTATTTTGAAACTCTCGATCTGCCTGTTGAAATTGTGCCGCTCTACGGCTCCGTAGAATTAGGGCCAATTACGGGCATGTCAGAAGCGATCGTTGATCTCGTTGCCACGGGCAACACGCTCCGCGAAAACGGACTGATCGAAATCGATGTGCTGTTCCAAAGCACCGCCCGCCTGATTGCTCACCCGCTCAGTTACCGTCTTAACAGCGATAACCTCAATCACTATGTAGACCAGATCCGCAGTCAAATCAAAGCCGTCGTCGGTGTTTAACGGTCAGCCCTCACCCTAACCCTCTCCCTGTGGGAGAGGGTTAGGGTGAGGGCAATCCGCTTTGTACTTCACCTCACAATTCTTTGTAGCCCTCTCCCTATGTCTTTCGCTCCTCGCCCCGCTCGACCTCCTAAAGAAACCGATTGGCGTTTGTTTCTCCGTCTCGCTCCCTATGCTCGTCGTAACAGTCGTCTCCTGATTTGGTCGCTGATTTTTCTGGTTCCCTCCGCGATCGCGAGCACCCTGCAACCCGTTGTAATCGGAAAAGCAGTGTCGTTGCTCCGGCAAGAACCGTCTGCCTTCGACTTTCCCTTTGGCTTCTTGCGAGATGTCTCCGTGTCTCAAGGGCTGACAACCCTTACTCAGTTACTGGTGCTGACCGTCCTGATTCGGCTGGCGCTGGATGCAGCACAGGGCTATTTAGTTCAAAATGTGGGACAACGCATCACCGCCGAGATTCGCAGCGATTTGTTTCAGCATGTGACATCGCTGGCGGTACGATTCTTCGATCGCACGCCGATCGGCAAGCTGATCACCCGGCTCACGAGTGATGTAGAGGCATTAGGAGAAGTCTTTTCAACGGGTGCGATCGGCGTCATTTCGGATCTGTTCACCATGCTGGTGATCACGGTCGTCATGTTTTTCACCCAATGGCAGTTAGCATTGCTGCTGGTGCTGATGCTGTTGCCCGTCACCGCGTTGATTATTTACTTTCAGCAACAGTACCGTCAAGCCAACTACCGCGCCCGTGAAAAACTCTCTGACCTCAACTCGATTCTGCAAGAAAACATTGTCGGAATCGGGGTGGTGCAACTGTTTCGACGAGAGCAGTTTAACGGCGATCTGTTCGGGCAGGTGAATCAGCAGTACATCAAAGAAGTCGATCGCACCATTTATTTTGACTCGGCGGTGTCTGCCACGCTGGAGTGGGTGTCATTGATTGCGATCGCAGGCGTGCTGGGTATCGGTGGCTGGCTGATCAAAGGCAACTCACTCGATTTTGGTACGTTGTCTACCTTTGTTCTGTTTGCGCAACGGTTGTTTGATCCCTTGCGTCAGTTTGCCGAAAAATTTACCGCCATTCAAGCCGGATTCACGGCGGTAGAGCGAGTCAGCGAAATTTTGAACGAACCGATCGAAATTCGCGACCCAGAGAAAGAAATTCACCTCCCATCTGACGGAAAGACGGCAGGAGAAATCCGCTTTGAGAACGTTTGGTTTGCCTATAAATCCGATGAATATGTGCTTCAGGATCTCGATTTTGTCATTCGTCCTGGAGAGAAAGTTGCTCTAGTCGGGCCGACCGGAGCCGGAAAGAGTTCGATTATTCGACTGCTGAGCCGATTGTACGAACCCACCAAAGGACGTATTCTCCTGGACGGCATCGACATTCGAGAATTGCCCCAAGCCGAACTGCGTCGCCGCATGGCAATCATCTTGCAAGATGGCTTTCTGTTTGTTGGCGATGTCAAAAGCAACATCACGCTGGGCGAATCTTATAGCTTTGCAGAAGTGCAGGCTGCTGCCGAAAAAACCAACGTGGCTCACCTGATTGAACAGTTGCCTCAGGGCTACAACACCATGCTGCGCGAACGCGGAACCAATCTTTCGGGAGGACAGAAACAGCTGCTTGCCTTTGCCCGTGCTGCCATTCGAGATCCTAAAATTCTGGTGTTGGACGAAGCGACAGCCAGTTTAGATGTCGGAACCGAAGCGCTGATTCAAGAAGCCTTAGGGCGATTGTTAGAAGATCGAACCGCGATCGTGATTGCTCACCGCCTTTCTACCATTCGAGATGTTGATCGCATTCTCGTTCTGAAGCGTGGCCAGCTTGTGGAGTCGGGTAGCCACGAGCAGTTGTTGGCTCAAGGGGGACTGTATGCCAGTTTGTACCGTCTGCAATTGTTGGAAGATTGAAGCCTAGCGCGACTGGATGCATTGCGAAAGACTCTCAAACTAAAGACTCTCAAACTGGAGTTGCCGTTAACGCTCGGCTCGAAAGTCGCCCTGATCTAACCAGTGTCGGTATTCGGGATCAAGAGTCAACTTTGATGGCTGAGCCGCCGAATACTGTAGAAATCTTGGCTCAGCCAGCATCGATTGCTGCATCGGCGTGAGCTTCACCTGCTTCGAGACACTTAGGCCGTCTGTGTTATGTGACGCAAATCGCTCGGATGCCTGAATGGCAGGATTCACAGCAGGCGCACTCACCGCCAAAACCACCATGCTACCCATTGACCCAATCCATCCGGTCAATGCCGCGATCGTTACCCATTTCTCAACCACACAATTCATCCCTCTCCTCCATACCTTGCTATAGGTGACGCTTTCGACTCGGGATCACGTTCTTGAGAGCGCTAGGACGACATGAATCGTTCTTAAGGAAATTTTAATCTAATTAAAAGATTTAAGCGCCTCGTCATCTGACTATTATGAACGTTCACTCCGCAATTTTGCTTAAATCCGGATCAATTCTTTGATTGGCACATTAAGAAGGTATAAAGTTTGGGGTCTATTCTGTAAATCTATGTTCACACAATGACTCTTCTAAAACAAGCTCTGCTGCGCTCGATCAGGCTTAGAGCGTTGCTGCTAGCGATCGTCCTGGTTGGAGGTCTGTTCACGTTTCACGGAATGAGTTCTCAAGCCCAACCTGTAGGAAATACGCAACTGCTGTGGTATGGACAGTCTGCCTTCAAGCTGACAACGCCCTCGGGGAAGGTGCTGTTGATCGATCCGTGGCTAACGAATCCACTCAATCCAAATGGCAAAACTGACTTGGCAAAGCTTGATCGCGTCGATCTAATCTTGATCTCCCACGGGCATGTTGATCACGTTGGCGATGCCGCCGCGATCGCTCAAAAAACCAACGCTAAACTCGTTAGCACAGCGGATTTAGGCACCGCTTTAGTGGGCTACGGCAGCTATCCAAAAGCACTCGTCGGGATGGAGACTCAAGGAAATTTTGGGGGTGAACTCAGCTTGCTCAATGATGAAGTCAAGGTTGCGTTTGTGCCAGCGATTCATAGTTCTGCGATCGCTTCCGATGGTAGCCCTGTCAACTATGCCGGAAATCCAGGCGGCTTTCTGATTCGCGTGAAGAACGGGCCGACCATCTACCACACTGGAGATACCGATCTTTTCTCAGATATGTCGCTGATCCCGCAGTTTGGCAAGGTGACGGTAATGCTCACTTGCATTGGCGATAAGTTTACGATGGGACCAACCCGCGCTGCCGAAGCAGTAAAACTAGTGAATCCCCAGACGGTGATCCCGATGCACTACGGAATCTTTAACTTACCCGGAACACCGACTGCCTTTGCTCAAGCCTTGCGTCGGCAGGGCGCAAAAAGCCAATTGCGCGTGGTGAAAGTAGGCGAAGTCGTGCGCCTGTAGTGGTAGAATGATGTGTTTGTGCAAGGCACAGTTGACAACAGGAAAATTATGGCGAAACGTGTTCAGTTAGTCCTCAATAAGGACGTAAGCAAGCTTGGTCGGTTGGGTGACTTGGTTGAAGTTGCTCCTGGCTTTGCCAGAAACTATCTCATTCCTCAAGGTATGGCGTCCAAAGTGACACCGGGTATTCTGAAGCAAGTTGAGCGGCGGCGCGAGCTAGAGCGGCAGCGCTTAGCTGAACTTAAAGAAGTGGCGCTGACCCAAAAGCAAGCGATTGAAGCGGCAGGCAGCGTTGCGATCGCGAAGCAGGCAGGCGAGACGGGCGCAATTTTTGGGACGGTGACGAATCAAGATGTGGCGGATGCTTTGCAGCAGGCGATCAATCAGGAGGTCGATCGTCGGACGATTACCATGCCCGATGTTCACAGCTTGGGCGACTACACCGCAGACATCAAGCTTCACCCAGAAGTTACGGTATCTGTGACGGTTCAGGTAGTTGCAGCATGAGGATGAGTCGTAATTCGTGATCGATTTCTACGAGTTACAATATCAGTATATTTGTACTGACTCTTGCTAAAATAATGGATGTCTGTATAGTGAGGGGGTCGAGTTGGCGCTAAGAAGATAACTCGACCCTTTTCGCATTTTTCGTAATCGATTTCTCGCTAACGTTACGAACCCCGACGTGTCTTCTCATGGTTCAAGAACTCAACTTTCAACCGATTAACGATCGCATTCCTCCCCAAAATATTGATGCAGAAGAAGCAATTTTGGGCGGAATTTTGCTTGACCCAGACGCGATCGCGCGGATTCTCGATATTCTCAAACCAGAGGCCTTTTACCTCAGCGCTCATCAAGAGATTTTTCGGGCGGCTCTGACGCTGACCAACCAAGGCACGCCCGTTGATTTGATGAGCATCACAACGTGGCTGCAAGACCGGGGACTGCTCGATAAGATTGGCGGGCAAAGTAAGCTAGTGCAGCTTGTCGATCGCACCGTTAGCGCCGTCAACATTGATCAGTACGCTCAACTCGTCACAGACAAATATTTGCGCCGCAAGCTGATCAGCGCTGGACATCAAATTTCTCAGCTAGGGCACGATACGAAACGCGACCTAGAGCATGTTTTAGACGAAGCAGAACAAAAAGTTTTTAGCATTACTCAAGTTCGTCCGAGCCAAGGACTGACTGCCGCCGCTGACATTTTGACCAAAACCTTTTCCGAAATTGAAGAACGATCGGTGGGGATGGCGTTGCCAGGGCTTGCCTGCGGATTCTATGACCTCGACGGCAAAACTCAGGGCTTCCAGCGATCGGATCTGATCATCGTGGCGGGTCGCCCGTCAATGGGAAAAACAGCCGTTTGCTTGAGTTTTGCTCGCAATATTGCTGCCCAGTACAAGCTTCCTGTTGCCGTCTTCAGTTTGGAAATGTCGAAAGAGCAAATTATCCAACGCCTGCTCGCAAGTGAAGCTCGAATCGAAAGTGGGCGATTGCGCTCAGGACGAATTTCTCAACAGGACTGGGAACCGTTAGGACAGGCAATCAGCCGATTATCGGAACTGCGCGTGTTTGTCGATGATACGCCCAATATTAGTGTGACCGAGATGCGATCGCGTGCCCGCAAACTTCAAGCCGAACAAGGTGGCGCACTCGGCATGATCTTGATCGACTACCTGCAGTTGATGGAAGGCACAGGCAGTGAAAACCGAGTCCAAGAACTGTCGCGGATCACGCGATCGCTCAAAGGTCTTGCTCGCGAACTGAACGTGCCGATCGTCGCCCTCTCTCAGCTAAGCCGAAATGTAGAATCTCGCTCTGACAAACGCCCAATGATGTCAGACCTGCGGGAGTCAGGATCGATTGAGCAGGATGCGGATCTGGTCATGATGTTGTACCGCGAGGAGTATTACAATCCTGATACGCCCGATCGCGGTATTGCAGAAATTATTATTACCAAGCATCGAAACGGTCCGACAGGAACGGTCAAACTTCTATTCGAGCCTCAGTTCACGCGCTTTCTCAATTTAGCTGCGCCAAACCGCGACTACTAAGACAAGCGCTTTTAAGACAAGCGTTTTGTAATCACAGCCTCGCTTCTGCACGAGCAAGAGAGGCTTTTTTATCTTCGGAATTTCAAGTCTTTGCTCAGTTACAGCCTTTTTCAATTTAGTGAGGTACGACCAAACCTTGATAGCGAGGGGCTGAATCCCCTTGCCTGTACTTGAGCAGCGTGAAAAAGGCTGTACTTGAAAAATATTTATTACATTATTGACTTTGGTTCTCATAAACTTTTACGATCTCTTTGACTTACTGATAGCTACTTTCAATAAAGAAAGGTATCTTTCACTTCGCCTTGGACTCCTGTAATGAAATTAAATCGAACCACAAGTTTTAGCCTCAGCGCCGCACTTTTAGCTTTGACGACCGCCTTCCTGAGCGCGTGCAATACTCAGCCCTCCTCGAATCAAGCGGCTGCACCTCAAGGACAAACAACTGCACCTCAAGGACAAACGGCTACAAATGCCACCTTAGATCAGTTGCGCGTTGTTTTTCCCAGTCGGTCTGGAGCGACAGAGGTACAAACCAAAGCCAACGCGATCACAACCTTGCTCTCGAAAGAACTGAACATGCCCGTGACTGCCGTGGTTGGTGATGATACTGCTGCCGTCGAAGCGCTGAAAGCGGAGCAAGCAGAAGTAGCGTTTCTCAGCAGCCGCCCCGCGCTGAAAGCAGAACAATTAGCAAACTCTCGTCTTTATCTAGCAGAGGTGCGCCCGGATTATTCCGGAGGACATACCTACCGTTCGGTTTTTGTCGTGCGAAACGACAGTCCCCTGCAAAGCAAAGACGATCCTAAGCAAAATCTGGAACAACTGCGCGGCAAGAAAATTGCCTTCACTTCGCCAACTTCTGGATCGGGCTTTATTTTTCCAGTCGGTGATTTGGTGAAACAAGGGCTGGTCGAAAACCGCGATCGCGTGAAAGAATTTTTTGGAGAAGTCACTTATGGCAACAACTATAGTGGCGCGCTGCAAGCTGTTTTGAAGGGACAAGCGGATGTCGCGGCTGTATCGGAATATGCGCTCAAAGATCCCTACATCACGCCTGAAGAAAGTAAGCAAGTGAGAATTCTTCATGCAATTTCCGGGGTTCCGGCGCATGGAGTGGCGATCGACGATCGGGTTTCTGCTGATCTGCGTGGGCGCTTGGTCAGTGCGCTGCAAAAACTGAATGAACCAGCTAACAATGCATTGCTAAAAGATCTGTATAACTCAACCGAGTTAGTTAACATTGACCATACGAGCCATTTGGCCCCCATGCAAACTGCCCTAAAACAAGCAGGAATGGAGCCTTAGAGGATGTTTGAGAAGTCTGGTAAACAGTAAAAAAGCTCACTCAGTGT
>NZ_JCACKG010000294.1:0-2303 GCF_059505265.1 Myxacorys chilensis
AAGGAGAAGAAATTTGATTCAATAAAGCGGTCTTTGTAATTGACACCAGACAGCACTATAACCCTGAGGCGACGGGTTCTCCCGAAATTGGCGATTGCAGTCTCGGCAGAGATAGCTCTGTTTTCCTTGGCGGTGTCCATTCTTCACGATGGTGTCACTGGCACAGCGAGGGCAGTTCATGGCTCAGACCTAGATCATCATTCTCTATTATGCAACGCCATCTCGTTGTTAGTTGGCAGATCACGTTGTCAATGACCGCTTGTAGGTCCGCATTCATGGTTGTCAAGCTATTCCGGGAGGAGCCATGCCAACCAGACCAATGATCGGGGCTAGGGTTCCGATTGAAGTTAAACAACAGGTTGATCGCTTTGCAGAATCTAGCAACATTACCTCATCGCGCGTTGTGGAGCTGGCGATCGCATCATTTCTTGATATCGACACCCAGGACAGTCCAACTGCTCGGATTGATCAGCACACAGCCGCGATCAAGCAATTGTCTAAACAGATGGCAGAGCTGACGGAATCGATCAGACAGCTTCAGCAATGGCGCGAGAGATTAAAGCGTCGAGGCTTTTAAGGCTAGAAAGCGTGTGAATTAAGGCTTTCAGAGGCGTAGTTGTGCTGGTTGAGCCTCTGTCAGAGAGGGACTAGCAGCACAAGCCCAATGATTTGATAGTTCAGTAGCTTAGAGTTAGGTCCCACCTGACGGATGCGAACTCAAGGAGGCAGTCGTAATGCGAAGTGAACGTGAGAAAATGCTGGCGGGGGAGTTGTACAACCCACTTGACCCGGAACTCGTTTGTGCCCGCAACCGAGGGCGAGACCTATGCCAAGATCTGAACGCCACCCGTGAGGGACAACAAGAGGAGCGGCGGCGCATTCTGCGAGAGCTTTTTGGTGCCGGAGGTGAAGACGTGTGGATGCAGCCGCTGTTCTTCTGTGATTACGGAACCAATATCTTCCTTGGGAAGAAGTGCTTCTTCAACTTTAACTGCGTTGTGCTGGATGTCGGCCAAGTCACTATTGGGGACTATACACTCTTCGGTCCAGCTGTGCAGATCTACACTGCCACCCACCCGTTTAACGCAGGGTTGCGCCGTAACCAGGAGTTTGCAAAGCCAATCGAGATCGCCCCTTCTGCCATCCCCACATGACGCGACGACCATCGCCCCTTACGCTTCGCCCTAAGAAGATTCTGCCAATTTTTCTGGTTTCTCTCGCTATAGTAAGCGCTCTGGCAATAGCTTTTGCAGTCTTCTATCACCCCGTCATGGTGTGGCTTAACCACGGGTAATGGTGCGCTGATGTGAACTCAGAAGCTAAGGTGCAGGCGATTCACTATGGAGCAGATTGCAATTGACCCAAGACAAATGGACACACCTCAACTAAAGTCTGGGCTAACGATCGAGGCTTTAGACTCAGAATATTGATGTTAGGTCTTTTACTTTGGCTCTACTGTCGTAGAGGCACAAACGCTCGAGGTATGGTTAGGGCGAACTGTTTGAGCGGTGAACGAATGGAGAGCGGTGATTCTGATGTTAAATCAACAAGAACGCTTTCAAGCCTAAAAGAAGGCGACATCGTTGTTCTGACGTTAAAACCTGCGTTTCTGAGCAGTCCTGCTGAAGAGAAAACCGCACGGATCACGCTCGAGCTTTCAAACTCATTCACAGTAGAGCACCGGCGATTTTCAATCACGAGCGGCAAGGAGTTAGTGCGAGTAGATGCCGGGAAGTGGCGTGTTGTAGACGATGGCGCTTTTATCTCAGTCCCCATAGAGGAACAGATCGAAAGACTACCTGATCCTGACGGGAACTATACAGAAGCTCAAATCCTGAGAAGACACGAGGAATCTGTAGCCCGGCTTTTAGAACAAGTCAAAGACTACCTAGATCCCAACTCACCCGAAATCTCCAAAAGACTTTTAGCTATTCAGTTTCTCGTCTTGGATAAAGAATGACAGGAACTGCTAGGGGAGGTTTATAGTAATGCGATCGAACGCCTAAAGGCTGAAAACGAAGAGTTGCGCAGTAGGTTGAGAATGTTATCCACGATGCTCGACGAAGCCTCAAGACTAGCAGAAAAACCTTAAACGACATCCACCCGTTAAATCCCAGGGCTGTTTCATTGTTAGAAATGGAAATCTGGACGTTTGATTCTCTCGTTTAGCATTTTGAATTTTTTGAACCTCATGCACGAGGACTTGAGGCTTTCAGATATCTCCTGGTGACAATGAAACAGCCCTGCCCCGCAAAGTGTTGGGAGCAGAGCACACTCAAACTCCACGAGTGATTACCGTCGAT